>JACPRP010000060.1 GCA_016189905.1 Chloroflexota bacterium
CCTTTTTGCGCCTACAACAACGTTGGCTACCGTGAGCAGGCCCGAGCGCAGCTTGCCGCTCAGGAGAAGGCTCGAGCCAAGGCGCGCCGCGAAGGCACCAGGTTCCAGCCCAGGCCGTTGACCTTCTCCTTCGCTTGGCCAGCAGGCGGAAACCGAGATAACCAGTGAGTCAGAGCATTCCTCCCGCCGACGAAGTGAAATCCTGCTGCGCTGGATTCTACTCCAGCAGCTGGGCACGCCTGCTGCTCGGCGATTCTTTTCATCCCGGCGGTCTGGCCTTGACCGAACGGCTGGGATATCTGCTCGGCCTGCAGCCGGGAGATCGCGTTCTCGACGTGGCTTCGGGAAAGGGCAGCACCTCAATATTCCTCGCCCAGCGTTTCGGCTGCGAGGTCGTGGGAATCGAGTACAGCGTGGGTTTGGTCGCCGAAGCGATACAACGGGCAGCCGTCTTAGGCTTGGCCGGAAGGGTGAGGTTTGAAGAAGGAGACGCCGAGCGCTTGCCGTTCGTGGATGCCTCATTCGATGCGCTTATCTGCGAATGCGCCTTTTGCACTTTCCCAGACAAGCGTTCTGCGGCAGCGGAGTACGCGCGGGTGCTTCGGCCTGGTGGCAGAATTGGCCTGGCCGATTCGACACGATCTGGCTATTTGCCAGGCGAATTGGAGACACTCCTTGCCTGGGTCGCCTGCCTCGGAGATGCGCGGCCGATCGGCGAATACGCCTTTCTGCTGCGAGAGGCAGGGTTTGCGGTGCCAATGGTGGAATCGCACGACGAAGCGCTGTGTGATCTGGTGCGCGACATCCGCTCCAAGCTACTGGGTGCGGAGTTCCTGGCCAAGATTGGTAAGCTGGCGCTGGCGATAGGTGATATCGATCAGGCAAAGGCGATGGCGAAAGCCGCTGCGATGGCCGTGGACCGAGGGGAGTTAGGATACAGCTTGCTGACGGCGGTTTCTATCTCAGACGACACCCTCTCCCAGCGCTAACTCTTCTAGCCCTCTGCGATTGGTTATGAGTATCTGTTTGCGCCTTACTTCAACGAGTCCTCTTTGGCTCAGTAGACGAAGCGCTTCGGTCACGGTTGGGCGCAAGGCTCCAATAGTATCCCCGATATCTTCGTGAGTGTAGCCCACAACCGTACCATTTGAAGCATCCATGTTCGATACCAGGAAACTGGCTAGCCTTACCTGGACAGGGCTGTATGCCGATTGCTCAAGTCGCTCCTCCACCTGCCTCAGATGGCTGCCCACAACCTCCAGAATGCGAAGGGCCACCTCCGGGTGTTGCTTGAGAACATCGAGAAGATGCTCGCGGGTGGCAATACATACCAGGCATGGCTCCGCCGCTTCGGCAAAACATCCTTGCAGGCTTTGCCCCAGCAATCCCATTTCCCCAAAGATGGTGCCGGGGCCGAGCCGTCTCACCATCAAACGCTTGCCGTTGGGGGTCAGCCGATAGATGTCTACTCGTCCCGTCTTCAAAACAAAAAGACGCTCGCTGGACTCGTCCGGGCCGAATAGAATGGTACCGGGCGAGTACTCCCGTGAAAGCACTCCTTTGAAGAGCGGTGCGATCTCTTCCCTCTTGAGACTGGTGAAAACGTCGACTCTCTGGAGATGTTCCGCTATCGATGGTGTAACCCCGCTCATCTCACCTACCTCGGAAATACTATTTGTCACCTAGACTACATTATTTTATCCCCTTGTCCCTTAACATATCAAGTGCGCAAACATTCGGGGAGGAATTAGCAAGATGAGCAAAGTGTCGGTCGTTTCTTTTTCATATCGAGGGGTCACCGATAAGCTGGTGCAAGCCCTGGCGCAAGGCATATCCGAAGGTGGGGGAGAGGTAAGCTGCAAGCCGGCGAGCGAAGCGAGCATCGACGATCTCCTCGCAAGCGATGTCTTCGTCCTGGCTTCCGGCCAGCCGTTCGGCGTGATTTCTGGGCCTATGAAGACTTTTCTGGAATCTTGCTGGATATCACCGGAGCGAGAACAACTGCAAGGCAAGCCGTTCACGTACATCGTCAACGGCAGCTCGGATCCGAAGGATTCTGGCGCCTATCTGGAAAAGCTCGCGGGCTACTTCCGATGGCCCTTGGCTGCGGAAGGGATATTGACCACTGCGAGTGCTATCGATGGAGCTTTGGATCAGGCACGTCAGCTGGGAGTAGCGCTGGCCAAACTCCAGAAGTGAAGGGTTGGAGGAGACGTGCTTAAACAACAAATGGCGGAGACAGCCATCAAGTCTTTTGTCGTCGATTGCCGATCCGAACGCGTTCCCTGGACCGCGCCGGCAAAGCCCCTCAATCAATGCCGTGTGGCGCTGGTGACGACGGCCGGGGTTCACCTGAAAGATCAGCCCGCCTTCGACGTGGAAGCCAAGCAGGGAGATCCATCCTTTCGGGAGTTGCCATCATTCACGCCACTGGAAGGCTATCGGATCAGCCACACTCACTACGATCATTCTGACGCCGACCGGGATATCAACTGCGTCTACCCGATCAGTCTGGTGAAAGAAATGGTGGAACTGGGGGGGATTGGCTCACTGGCGGAAACTAATTTCGGTTTCATGGGCTTTATCAAAGACCTCGAGAAGCTCAAGGAAAACGCGCGCACGGTGGCCGGAGCGTTATTGGGCCAAGAGGTCGATGTGGTGCTGGGTACCCCTGGGTGACCGATATGCCATCAGTCCGTGGGGCTGATTCTTCGAGAATTTGAGGCGGCAGGCTTGAGCACCATTGGTATCTCTCTAATGCAAGGGATAACTGCCAAGATCAACCCACCTCGTACGGTGGCGGTCCGCTTTCCTTTGGGAAGGGTTACTGGTCCGCCTTTCGACCATCGCTTTCAGAGCAAGGTGCTGTCGGATGCCTTTGAAGCCTTGCTCGAGATGAAGCAACCTGGAACTATCTTGAAGTTAGACCACAAATACCCTGAGGGGCAACGTGATAAAGACTGCAACGAGCATTAGGCTGGCAGTCGATTCTCAGCGAGTGTAACGGGGAGCAGATCTTCAGTTTCTGCTCGCTTGCGGGTAGAATACAGTGGAGAGTGGCAGGATGTGCCGGGAATCTGGTATTCTCCATCTGCCACTTTGGAAGTTCGCATAGTAAAGAAGTAAGCAAATGCCGAGCATCATTCAGCATTGGAAGAAATCGAAGGCGTGGCAGAGACAACACGATGCCCTTGCTCCCAAGCCAGGAGACGTAGCCCCTGCTTTCGAGCTGCGCGACGTGAATGGAGAAAACCCTATTCGCCTCTCGGACTTTCGCGGCCAGAAGCCCGTGGCGTTGATCTTTGGCAGCTTCACGTGACCGCCTTTTGTCAAGGGAGCCGTGAGTCTCCAAGATCTGTACGCCAATTACCACGCCCGCGTTCAGTTCTTGGTGATTTACATTCGCGAGGCGCACCCGGTAGATGGGTGGTGGCTAGGCGGAGGCCTGCCGGGCCTAATGTTGAAGGCGATGGGATCGCAAGCGGCTACCGACGTCTACGATCCCACGACTATGGAGGAACGGCGGGTGGTAGCCGGGCATTGTGAGACCGTTCTTCGGTACGGTATCCGCACCTACGTAGACGAGATTGAGGACGGCGTGAACAAGGCCTACGCCGCGTTGCCTACCCGGCTGTATCTTATTGGCGTGGACGGTCGCATCGTCTACGCGGGGGATTGGGGCCGTTTGGATTCAAGCCAGCACAACTGGGGAGAGCCATCGAGGATTATCTTGCACGAGAGAAAGCCCCCACGGCTTAGCGAGCGGAACCAGCCAGGACCCCGACGATCGAGGTTTCGATTTGACATTAGCCCCAGCAAAACACATTAGGAACGTGCGAAAGGGGAAATCATTCTGCAGGAGGTGCTGTCCGATGGTGAGAAGGATGACAGAGGGCTTGGCCGCCGTCACTTCTGCGCTGGCGTGCCTGGCCTGATTCGCCCCAATAATTATCTTGCCGCTCGGTCTGAGCGGCGTAGCTTTCGGCACGACGGTCTTCTTCTCAAAGTATCAGGTGTGGTTCCTGGCCCTGGGCATCGTGGCCTTGGCCGTGGCTCATTATAGCGCACGTAAGGGGCGAAGCTTGGTGCGCCCATTGCAGGCGCGAGTCCTCTGGGTATCCACGCTGCTCTTCGTTATCTCAGCGGGATACTTTCTGTATTCCAACTACTTTTTCTTGATCAGATGAAAGGACGTCCACATGGCATTTGGTCGTTTTGTGGTGGTAGGGTTGGTAGCCGCAACGATGGTATTGGCAAGTTGCGCGAGCGGTGGGAACGCTTCAAATCAGACCGCACCCTCGGCACAAGCAGTCAAAGGAAGTCTCCCCAAGCCAGGATATTCGACAATGGATGCGCGCGAGCTTCAGTCTGAGATCGCTGCGAGTTCACAGCTCGTGATCGTCGATCTAAGAGAGCCAGAGTTGTACCGGGCGGGCCACGTTCCTGGTGCCGAGAACATTCCGTTCGAGCAGTTCAAAGATCGAATGAATGAGCTGAGCCCAGAGTCCAGCATTGTGCTGGTGTGTCACACGGGGCCGATGGGAGAGGTATCCGGTACTCTACTGGCCGAACGTGGCTACGCCAGCGTGCGCAACCTCAGGGGAGGCATGGCGGCGTGGAACGGCGAGCTGGCAAGGTAGATGTACCAGTCATCTCTCACGCTAAGTCTGCCTCGGACAACATTCCTCTTCTCATCGACCTCTCTCACGGGCCGGCGAGCAGCCACGGGAGGCGCTCGAGCAGAGGGATCACGAAGACGTTCAGGATTAGGAAGCCTACCGCGAAGGCGCCAAAAACGAACAAGGGCACTCGCTCGAGCTGGCGTTCTGATGGGCTGCAGGTCGAGCGGCTTCGGCGCAGCATCCACCAAGTGGCGAGGCCGGCGAAGACCAACCCCGCGACCTGGAAGGCGCGCTGGTAGGCCAGAAGCTGACTCAACGTCGCGGCGGTGCTCAGACTTAAGCCCAGTGCGATAGCCAGCGCTGTCGGCAAACAGCAAAAGCTGGCGATAACTGACCCGGTAATGCCCGCCGCAACGGTTTTTCCCTGCCAGCCCCGACCCTTTCCCTGCGCGGCGATGAATCGGGGCCAGCGAGCGGTGGCACTGGCGTGCTCATTGAAAGGCAGAGAAGCTTCCTCCACGATTGGAGCCGAGGGTCCGTCAAGGCGAGCAAAGAGTTCACGGTTCGATGGCTCCACGAGAATCGATCGGTCTGGGAAGACGATGGTCGGCACCGACCTCATGCCGCCGTTGAGCCGGAGTACCACCTCTTGAGCGGCCAGATCCTTGTCGATATCTATCCAGTCGTAGCTGACGCCCTTCTCGTCGAGGATGCGTCTGGCACGACGGCAATCACCGCACCAGGCCGTGCCATATACAGTAAGCGATCCGCTGGTCATCGCTGCCTCCACTCCCGCGATGTGATTTCAACGCTGTCCATCGGCGACAATGTTAACCGAAATGTTCAAGCATTGCTATAGTTCCCTACCGGTCCAGTTTATCTGGCTCACGAACTAACTATATGTAGGCTAGCCTACACTCCTCCCCCCCAACTTTGTATATGCTAGATCACAGAGAGATTCGTTTATACGTGGATATGTGGGCGCGCAATTCAGCGCAAGGGCGTCTCTAAGAGGGGCAAGCCGTCGGATGGTCTACCTTTTAAGAAAGGACATCTTCTGCGATCTGACTCCAGAAGAGATAGTAAAGATCGAGCGTAATGCCACGATGAGCACCTTTGTGTTACCGGCCGAATTGTTTCCGGGTAAATCGGCAGGATTGTTTGTCGACAAAGTGATGGGATAGAAACGACATCGCCCGCAAACAATGCGGGCGAGTGGGTAGCTGTATGATAGTGTATCGTCCCGAGGCATCTCATAA
>JACPRP010000061.1 GCA_016189905.1 Chloroflexota bacterium
ATGTATCTCTATGCGCTCGGGCACCACGACGTGCACCCTCGTTACTTCATAGCCACTAGTCCAGCATGGATGATGCTTGTTGCTGCCGGTTTGGCCGAGCTATTGCGTCGCCGATGGATGATCCTCTTGGCTGGAGGAGCAGTGGTAGCCGTTAGTGGCTTTGCGCTGTTCGCCTACTACACGGATCAGCGCTTCGCGCGGGACGATTGGCGCTCGGCGGTGCGCTACATTCTTTCGCACGAGCGGTCAAATGATGCCATTGTGGTGGACGGACCGTATACTGAGCCTATTGTTGACTACTATCATAAAGATGGCGCTGCCACTATCTACAGACTGACAGATAAAGGCCCACCGACACCGGAGGAAATTCGGACCCTGCTGTCCGAACTGTCCGGCAAGCATCGCACTATCTGGCTTCTCTTTTGGCAGGCGTTTTACAATGACCCTCAGCACGTAGCCGCCGAATGGCTGGATAGCCATGGGGCTTTGATGGATCAGCAAGGCTTCCGCGGTGTCTCCTTGCTCAGGCGGTATTCTACGACTCCCGTGGTGCTGAAAGCAGACGTCTCCCCGTCGCGTCTGGTAGGGGTTACTCTGGAGGATAAGGTGGGACTGCTTGGTTACGACCTAGATGAGAGCGATGTCGCCGAGTTGAGCCAACTGTACGTCACCATTTACTGGCAGGTGTTGCGACCTGTCGACGCCAACCTCCGCGTTTTCGTGCACCTCATTAATTCTGCATACACGGCTTGGGGCATCGCCGATGGCCGACCAGGCTATTACCGCTTCCCAACTGACCGATGGCAGCCGGGGACAATCATTCGAGACGAATACACGGTGCCCGTACTTTCAGGAACGCCGCCAGGGGACTATAGGTTGGACGTTGGAATGTATGACGAGGCTACAGGCCAGCGCCTCCGTACCTCAGACCCGAATGGCGACCACCTGGTGCTTGGGCCGGTGACCATTCCCCGACAACAGATCCAGCCGCGCCCTGCAAATACGACAGGCGTGACGTTTGGGGATCACATTGAACTGCTCGGCTACGAGACCGCTGCTGCCATCCCACCGGGCGGGACATTGCCCGTGATGCTGTTCTGGCGAGCTAACGGTCCAGTGGAACAGGATTATAAGGTGTTCGTGCATCTCACCGACCGCTCCGGACGCCCACTGGCGCAGAGCGATAGCCAGCCCGCGGACGCTTCCTATCCTACGAGCCGCTGGGAAAGCGGCTACACCGTGCGGGACCAGTACCGCCTGCAGTTGCCGTCCGACCTGCCAGAGGGGGAGTATGTTCTACGGGTAGGAATGTACGTGGAAGCGACCGGAGCACGTTTGCCCGTGCGTGGAACAAAACGCGGGAGTGGCTACTTCGACTTTGCCTCGGTGCGGGTCGGCCAGTAGCCCCAATAGCAGTTTGCATTTTGATATGGCTACCCGTAGCGCGGGGGCTCGTCCCCCGCTGGGCGGGGCGGGGGGCGAGCCCCCGCGCTACATTGCATACGCTCGGTATATCGGTGGCTGCTCCGCTAGCCAAAATCCTTTGCAAGCTGCTAAATTGTCGTGGCATTGGGACCTTGCGCAGATGGTGAGTGGAATGAGCTTCGTCGAGCCGATCATAATATTCGGGGTGGGGATTGCCGCTGGCGTCGGCGGCACGGCCGTTCTGCGGCGAGGCCCTCGGTTTCATATCGGGAGAGACGCTGCGCAGTGGCTGGCTTTCCTGCTCGTTCTGGCCTGGGCGGTGTTATTGGGCACGCTGGCCGTGCTGAAGCAGCTTGCCTTCCATACCGGCGCCTATGACCTGGGAATCTTCGATCAGATGATCTGGAACTCGGCGCAGGGGCGGTTGTTCGAGAACTCCGTGATGGCCGATTCGCCGAGCTTCCTCGGCCATCACTTCTCGCCGATTCTGATCGTTCTGGTGCCGCTTTACTGGGTTTATCCCAACCCGGCCGCACTACTGGCTGCTCAGGCGCTGCTCCTCGCCCTGGCTGGCCTGCCGATCTTCTGGATGGCGCGTGATTCTCTGCGGAGCCCTGGCCTGGCCCTCGCGGTGCTGCTCGCGTATCTGCTCCATCCGGCCACGGCTTACATCGCTCTTTTCGATTTCCACGAGGTCGCCTTTGCCCCCCTGCTGCTGGCGCTGGCGCTGTATCTGTTGCTGCGGCAGCGCTACTTACTGTTCGGCATCGCGCTCGGTGTGGCGTTTCTTGTCAAAGAGGATATTGGACTGGTGGGCGCGGCGACTGGCATGTTTATCGCGTTTTTCCAACGTCATCGCCTGGCGGGTCTTGGCCTGGCTGTTGGCGGCATAGTCTGGACGTTGCTCCTGGTCCGCTATGTCATCCCCAGCTTCCATCCCAGCGGCGAGTACTACTTCTCCGCGCTCTACGCGAACCTGGGCGGCACGCCGCGGGAGGTTCTGGTCAATATCCTGCGCCACCCCGATTCTGTGTTGGCGCAGATGCTGACCTCCAACAAGCAAGCCTATCTGCTGCAAATGCTCGCCCCACTTGGCGCCCTGCCGCTGCTCGGATGGCCGGTTCTAATCATCGGCCTGCCAGCAGTTCTCTCGCTTCTGCTGTCTGCCAATCTTCCTCCCGATCTCATCCAGTACCAGTACAGCGCCAGCATACTGCCGCCATTGCTTGTGGCCTGTGTGCTGGGGCTTCGCCTGCTTCGAGAACGGACCATCGCTCGCTGGCCAGGGGTAGTGCCGGGCCTTGGGTTATTCGTGGTCACCACGGCTATCCTGAGCGCATACCTGTATGGGCCGCTGCCGTTGGCTCGCCGCTTTACACCGGAGAATTATCGACAGGCGCCTCGTCTGGAGGCCGTGCGCCAGTTGATCGCGCAAATCCCGCCGCAGGCGAGCGTGATCGCTCAGTCAGACCTGGTCCCGCAGCTCAGCCACCGTAGCGTTATCCAGTTGTTCAATTTCGCCGATCCGGCGCTGCATCCCGATTACTATCTCATCGATATGGATCCCAAGGCATCGCGCTTCCCGATCCAACAGGACGACGATCGCTCATACTTGAAGGGCATAACTCGCGTCACTTCTGACGCCGAGTACCGGTTGGTGGCTGACCGGGAAGGCTACCTGCTATTCAAGCGCGGAGCCGTCGATGTCGGGCAGCGGGTCGGGGTCACGTTCGGCGATCAGATCACGCTCGAGGGATACAGCCTGGCCAATCGGCAGATATCCCCCGGCGGTAAGCTCAGACTAACGCTGTACTTGCGGGCGACAAGAAAGCTGGCTGCCAACTACAGCCTCTTCGCGCAGTTGCTGGATGACACCGGCAAGCTCTGGGGCCAGCACGACGGTTACCCTACGACCGAATATCTGCCTACGTCCGACTGGGAACCCGGACGCGTCCTGCGTGCCGACTGGGAGGTTCCAGTCGCCCCCGATGCGCCAGCCGGTGCCTTCCACCTGCTCATCGGTCTCTACGACCTGACGACGATGCAACGCCTGCCACTCGGAAACGGTGACTTTGAACGACAGGGCGATGCCATCGTCCTACACGTGCCACGGCCAAGTGAACGTCGTTCGGATGGCTAGGGCACGTCGATCTGATCCCCGATTATTTACCTGCCATCGTCGATCTTGATGCTCTGCAGCTCAACCGTGTCCCCCGCCAGGCGAGAGCCCGCCACCGGTAGTCGTTCCATCGTCGACAGCAGATACATACCCACCCGCGGATGATAGTCGCCCGGTGGGGTGGTAGGATCGATTCGTACGCTATATTTGTCCACGACCACCTCGCCCGACCGCCAGCGGCTCGTGGGGTAGGCGCCACCGAGAGGCTGGCTATCCGCCTGACCCCATGGCTTACCTTTGTTGTCCGCCAGATGGACGAACACGGTGTAATCTCGATCGAGAGAACGCAAGGCTTGCCAGTAGAGGGTGATCTCGACGGTATCGGAAGGCCGATAAGTGCGCTTCGGGAAAGACAGCTTGATAGGGTTGTCTGTCAAGGCGGTCAACGTGCTGGTGCTCTCCAATTGATACGAATCGATATCGAGGTCATAACCTAGCAGGACGATGCCATCGCCCAGTCGTTGCCCCAGAGAATGGCGCATCTTCAAATCTTCCACGTTGACGCCACCAACGCGCACCTCCCCGATCGGAGCCCCGCCCCCGGCGATGCTGCCACCTGGTCCCTTTGCAAGCAGTGGCTGAGGATCGCCGGTAGGGTAAAGGCCGACCCGAAGCGTGTAATCGCCAGGCGGGATAGCGGCCGGGACGACCAGTGCGATGCGGTCCTCCACGAACTTGCCCTCCTGCCACCCAGCCGTCGGCTCGCTGCCGCCAAGAGGCTCTCGGTCGGCTCCCGCCCAACGGCGGCCGCCCGCATCCACCAGTTGCAGAAAAACCGTGTACCTCTCTGATATCGATCTGAGCGCCTGCCATCGCAGTCCCACGGCGACTGCGTCTCCTGGCTGTGCGGTGGATCGACGCTGTTGCGCCGCTGTCAAGCGCAAAATCGGCAAGTTTTCTCTCGCATCGAACTCGAAGGCTGTATCCTGCCACCCGTCTTGTGTCGGAGGAACGTAGGCGATCAAACGGGTCGGTCCTATTTGAACCTCGTCGGACTTGTACCAGTGCGTGTCCAGCCATTCCTCCAGCGGATACGCTGGATCTCGCTGCCGCGTCTGGTACATCGCCAGCCAGACCCTGGGGTAGCGCGGCAGAATCGCTTTGGCATCTTCCAGCGACAAATCGCGCAGGCTATACGTGGTCGGCGCCTTCCCTTTGTAATGCGTGGTGAAGTAGCCGATCTGCCAGAATGCCTGGAACACCACCGCCTCCTCAGGCCGCGCCACCTTTTCGACGTATTCCGTCAGAGTGATAGCGTCGTCTTCCACGACGTAAGGCTCTGCCTGATACAGCCCCAGCAGGGCGTAGGCTGAAGCGACCAGGGCGATCGACACGCCGGCCCTGGTCAACCAGCGTCGATTGTCACGGAGCACGGCGGCCAGGAGTAATAAATATGGAGGAATACAAAAAATGAGGAATCGTGGCCGGACGGCGTAGGGCATGAACACGAAAACCACCAGCGACGCGGCGATCGGCACCGCGACAGCGCAGACCGGGAGGCTTAAGACCCGCCAGCGCCGGCGAAGGCCGTGCCGGCCAGCCGCGAGCGCCAGGACCCACACGACGAACAGGGCCAGCGCCATCGGCCGGGCTATTCCGATGCTCAGATAATCTCCGACGTTGAGTGGTATCCAGTATTGCTCGACGATGCCTTGAACGTCTTGCGGCCAGGGGGCATTGGAAATGATGCCAGCTGTGACTCTAGCGGAGGTCAGCGCCGCGAAAAACAGCCACGGCAGAAAGACGATGCCGGCTGCCCCACCGGCGATTATGCAGTGAAACAACCGCCGGTCGGCCCGGCGATGAAGAAATACGACGTAGACCGCTTCCGCCAGGACGAGCGCCAGGCCGTAGTAGTGGGTGTAGATCAGGAGTGACGTGGCGATGAAATATGCCAGCCAATCCTGGCGCCGGTCGCGTTGCAGGGCAATGGCCAGGGCGCAGGCCGATGCCAGCGCCAGCGTCGCCAGCAAGATGTACATCCTGGGCATACGCGAGTAATGAACCAGGGCGGGCGAGGCGGCGACAAACAGCGAGCCGAGCATTCCGACGCGCCGGTCCATGATGTGTTTACCAATGATGTACGTCAACGGCACCGCCAGAACGCCGATCAGTACCGATAGCATCCTGGTAGCCAGCTCGCTTTGCCCTGCGAGCAGCATCCAGAAATGCAGCAGGTAATAATAGAGTGGCGGATGGCCATCCAGCACACGTTCGCGGGCGATGGTCACCAGGTCCTGGCGCGCGGCGTAGACGCTATACGCGTAGTCCCCCTGCAGCGACAGGCTTGCCAGGTCGTAGACCCGCAGGGCGAACGCCAGCAGGAAGACGAGTAGCAGAGGACCCATCGATTGCCACGCCCAGCCGCGTGTCTCTTGAGCTTTTTCAGATTGTGCCAGTCCTTCCTGTATCATGGGAATCCGCAGCACTTCCCCTCCGTGCCTACTCTACTCTGAAAATAGATTTTCATCCCTGGTGGTCCTTCCTCGCGAAGGATGGGTAACTCCGTGTTGCCGGTACCTACCGCCGTATGCCATACCTCAGCTTCACCACACCGCCGTCGCTCGGCACCACTAGCCGTCCATCGCGAATCTCGACGCCGGGCGGCCCGTCAATCGACGACGGAGTGCGTGGCAGCTTCCAGCCGAAGCCCTCAGACGGCCGCGCCGAACCCTCGATCTTCAATGTCAGCATTCCTTCCCAATCAGGCCTGCCCGTGTCGATATCGCTTTCGACGAGGGCTGTGAGGATGCCGAACTCGGTCGGCGCCGCCTTAACGCCGACGACCTTGCCGGCGGCCAGCCATGATGCCGGCACGCCGGCGAACAGCTCCAGTTTCTCCCCCTGTCGCATTACCAGCATCTCTCGGATCAAGGTGGCGTACGCCGACGCGGCCCACGCGTGGGGCATGTCCCCGCCGGAGATTCCGCCGTGCGTGGGGCTTACCTGCTCGGCCCACGCGTAGGTTCCCGGCAAGGTCTGGTGGCTGAGGGTCCAGGCAAGAATCTGGTGCACGATGGTCTGCTGCCCGAGCCGCAGGTAATCGCGGGCCAGGCCCAGCCCGCCGTAGGGCCACCACTGGCCCCAGATGTGGACGTAGCCGCCATCGCTCGGCGCGATCCATTTGTCATAATAGGTGGCGAATGAGCGTGTCACGAGCGGATCCTCCTTTGGGAGAACCTCGACTGGGAACAGGCTCACCGACGTGCCGCGCGCCATCGCCGAGCTCTTGATTTCTTCTGGCGCCCCGGGGATATAGTCTGGCTCGGGGCCCATCACGCTCGTGATGCTGGCACGAATCGCCTCGCGTAGCGCGTCCGCCTCGGCGCTCATCCAGTTTGCGTCGTCCGTGTGACCAAGCTGCCTTTCGATGAACGCGGCCTCGCTCAGACCCGCGACCCCCCAGAAATCATCCCAGTAGTGGTGCCAATCGGCCGGGCCGAGGTCCTCGGCGCTTCTGCTCGGCGGCAGCAGGCCGCGAGTTTCCGTCGGGTCGTTCTGCGTCTGAGCGCGCAGCTTGCGCAGGAACTCGGCGGCGCCTTTCACCCTGGGCTCCCACTCTTTGAGGAATGAAAGGTCTCTTTCATAGCGATAGATGGCCGCCACGAGAAAGATGGCCTGCCCCTGCGCGTCCCACTCGTCTACGGGCTCGGGCCCATCGCGGCCGATGATCGCCGGAATTCGCCCATCGGCCGCCTGGTGCGCGAAAAGGGCTGGTAGATAGCTCTCCACCCGTGCCCCGTGACCCGCGGCAAGCAGCGCCTCGCCGACAAATGCCGCGTCGCGCACCCATACCTTGGCGTGCTCCAGTGGTCCCGGACGCGGACCGTTGGGACTGAGCGCCAGTAAGAGGTAGCCGATAGACGTCTGGTAGGCGTTCACGATCTCCTGATCGGGGATGACGATGCTTGGTGCCCCGATCGCTTCTCTCCAAGCCTCGCGAGCTTCTCTCAGACCGGCCTTGGCGTCACCCATCGGGAAGGGAGCGCCAGGATCGGCGGGAAAGCTCAAAGATAGATCGAGGCCCTCTCCGGGCTGAAGACGGACGTCGAAGGCCATCAAGGCGGCGGCATCGCCAGCCGGCGCGCAGGGCAGATTCTGTGCATTGGGAATGGAACCGGTCTGTGTCGCTTCGAGCACTTCGGCCAGCGTTCCCACGCCGTACTGAGCCGGCAACGGCGAGGCCTGCATAAACGGCTGGCCGTTCAGCCATAGGCGACCGTCGCGATCGAAGCCGGCGGCGTAGGTCGGGCGCAGGCTCGGATTGAAGCCAAGCGGACGGATGACGGCCAGCACCCGCTCGTTTATTGCGTTGTCGGCCCCGTTGCTCATTGTCACCTGCAAACGAATAGCGTCACTGCCAGGGGCGCGGAACAGCGTCGAATTGAAGCTTAAGCCAGCCGCCTCCCATGCGGCCTGGGGGATAGGGAGAGATTTGTCGACCAGCGAGAACGTCGGCTTTGGGATCGCGAGCGCGCCGGAGGCAGGATCATATACCAGCAGGCTCACGTTCGGCGCGGCCGGCCAGGGAGCGACGGCTCCGTCGGCGCCGAACAGGGCTCTGTTTTCGAGCCCCGGGAGACCCGTGAAGGTCCAGGCGTAATAACCGTTTCGCGTCCATCCAGGCATTGGCCACTCTGGATGCTCCGCGGCCAGCCAGCGGACATAGCTCTCCGGCGGGAGCGCGGCCCAGGGCGTGCGGGCGATCTTGACGGGCTGCTTTATTCCACCCGGTCCGCCGTTGTTCACGATGCGAAAAGCAAGCTGCAAAGTCTGGCCCGCCGCCAGTTGAATGATCTGACTGGCGTCTCCACTGGCCGGGTCCCAGTCGAGCCTGGCGCCATCCACCCATAGCTCCGCCTTATCGTCTACCTGGGCAACGCCGAGATAGGCTATTCCCCATTCGGCAGGCAGCGTAAACGTGGCGCGGTACCAGGCCACGCCGACGTACTCTGGCCGCCAGGCCTCACCCGGCGGGCTCTCGTTCCATTCACTGTCGTCAAAGCCGACGTCGAACCAGCGATTCACCACCCCGACGTCGCCTGGATCGGTCTGGAATCTCCACGGCAAGGTGGGTTCGATGGTCTCGGGGGATTGCGCACATTGCGTCTCTGACTCGGCTAAGGGCGGCTGGAAGTCCCCCAGGAAATACCCCGCCAGTGCGATCGCGCCTACCAGCAGCAAGCCGACGCCGATGGCTAAAAACCCGCCTGGTCGAAACGGATTCCCGATGGGGGAGCGCATAGCAGTGCTCTCCTTGGTTGCATACTGGATGACGGTCGGGTCCAGCCCGACGCGTCCTTCCACCGAAGGACGCGTCGGGCTCGGCCACGCCATTTGCGAGAAGATCGACGAGAAAGAGTATAACACACATCGAGCCCACCGGAACGAATCCGATGGGCTCAAGACACCTACTGTCACCTGAAGCACAACAAAATAGTCGCTGCCTGAGGCTGAATCAATAGACTCCGTCGACTTATTAAGCTATCGTTTCCTGCCGTCTACCAGCTACTGCGGCGGGAACCTCCGCCCGATCGACCGTACCCATTGCTGGGACGCTGGGCAGAGTAGCACTCGGAGCAATAGACGGGCCGGTCATTGCGCGGCTGGAAGGGCACCTGAGTGGACTTTCCACACTGGGCGCACACTGCGGGGAACATCTCCCGTCGAGCACCACCGTAGCCACCAGACGAATAGCCACTATCGCTGCGCTGCGCCTTTCGGGCCGCTCGGCATTCGGGGCATCGTCCTGGCTCGTTGGTGTAACCCTTCTGAGCGAAGAATTCCTGTTCGCTTGCGGTGAATACGAACTGGGCGCCACAGTCGCGGCAGGTGAGATCTTTGTCTTGCATGTTGATCACGCTGACTCCTGTCATTTTTTTACTTGGAACGATCCGTCAGCGCAATCACAATCAGTGGTCGCTGTGCAAAATGAAACACATCAGCGACTTGGCTTCTTCCATCGAACTGCGGAAACATACCAGCAATCGAATTATATACTATTTTTGCTCTGTTGACGAGTCTGTTTCGATACGATTTCAAATTTCCTCAAACGATTCGGCCTATCAGGTCGCCCGGAAGCTCAACTGTCGTAGAGACGTTGCAAGTAATGACCCCACTCTGCCAGCCCTACGTTAAGCGCCAATAGCCCTGGCCTAACTATTAGACCGCGCCGACGAACTCCCCGTCGATGTACACATCGACGCGACTGCCGTCAGCAGGCAGGGGCGTGATTTTCTTCACCATTCTCCGCCGCTGCTCACCGGACAACGCCTGATTACAGAACACCTCCTGGCGGAGCCAACCGAGCTCCTCGCCAGTCAAATTGATTTTTACGCATTTCTTGCTCATACAGCATTACCTTCTTCCTCGTGATTGGCGCGTTGGCACGGCACCTGACGCGTTCTCCGAGATTCTTTCTCTGTCGAGATTCTTTCTCTGTAAAGTCTAGATGGAGAGGGGGAGGCAGCCTCCGATGTAGATACCTCTGCACTGTCACGATCGGGTCTCAGCAAGCCGAGCAGCTCACCAACGGTGGCCGCACGCTCGACTGGGTGCCGAAGCGGCAGCACGGCGTTCAGCCGGTACCGATTACGCCGGCCTACTTTCTCCCGTTCGATATAGGCTTCGGCCAAGAGATCCGCCACGATCTTGCGGGCTGCACGCTCAGTAATCCCCACCGCTTGAGCTATCGTCAGGCCGGTGCTGTCTGGATAGCGACCGACGTAGGTGAGTACCAGCCCGTGGTTTGTCAGAAAGCTCCATGAGCCCATCGCATCCAATCTCCACGAATGCTTCCGCAGCCATTGATATTCCCCTGAGGAAAGGAGCAGTCATAAACACGAATGATATTACAGGATTTGTAATTCACGTTACACCCTGTATTCTAACATAGACGGAAAAAGATAACAACGCGGAACGTGTGGTCGTGTGGTTGATGCCCGCCTTGCCAGCAAAGGGCGAAAAGAATATAATACGGCAGCGTTTCTGAGTATGCGACGAGAGGTGGTAGTTTCGGGGAGGGGGGAGCTCCTGTTGGACGTTTCGATCATCATCGTGAGCTGGAATGTGCAGGGGCTGCTCAGGAATTGCCTGCGTTCCGTCTACCGTTCGCTGGCGGATTCATCTATTCGTGCTGAGGTCATCGCCGTCGACAATAACTCCGTCGATGGCAGCGCGGCGATGGTTGCGCGTGAGTTTCCACAGGCGACGCTTATCCGCAACGTCGATAATCTCGGTTTCACCAGGGCTAATAACCAGGGACTTGCCCGTGCCGAAGGGCGCTACGCCTTACTTTTGAATCCTGACGCCGAGCTGACGCCCGGTGCGCTAGGCGCGCTGCTGGAATATGCGGAATCGCGTCCCGAGGTCGGGGTGGTTGGCCCGAAGCTGGTGTTCGGGGATGGCAGCGTGCAATCATCCCGGCGCCGCTTCCCGACGCTGATGACCGGCCTGATCGAGAGCACGGTGCTGCAGCGATTTGTGCCGGATCATCCAGCGCTAAGGCGTTATTACGTCCTGGATGTCCCGAACGATCGCGCTCAAGAGGTGGATTGGGTCGTCGGCGCGTGTTTGCTGGTCAGGCGCGAGGCCCTGAGTAAAGTCGGGGCGTTCGACGAGCGGTTTTTCATGTACTCCGAAGAGCTAGACCTGTGCTATAGAATCAAGAAGGCTGGCTGGAAGGTGATATACTTCCCAGAGGCTCAGGTTGTACATCACGAGGCCAGAAGCAGCGAGCAGAATCTGATGGGGCGGAACATCTACTTTCACGATAGCAAGTGCAAGTTCTTCGGAAAGCATTACGGGGCCGGGCAGGGACTGCTGCTGCGCTGCGTCGTCGTGTTGAGCTTCGCCTTTCAGATTGTGGAAGACCTCCTGAAGCTGCTCGTCGTTTCTCGGAACAGGGAGATGCGCAAGGGCCGCATAGGGATGCTGGCGAGGGTGGCCAAATGGCATCTCAGACGAATCGTGCCGTGGCCAGACAAATGAAGATCAGCCTGATAACGCCCGAGTACCCGCCGATGCAGGGGGGTGTGGGTGACTATACGAGCCGTCTCGCCAGAGCCCTGCGAGACCTGAACCTTGACATAAGCGTGATAACGACGACGAAATATGCTCTTGGCCAGGAAGTGGATCCGGGTGTATCCACCGTGTCTGATTGGGGATTCGATAGCTGGCGGCACATCCTCGATCAGGTGCGGCGGCGCCGTCCTGATGTGCTTCACATTCAATACCAAACTGCGGGCTATGGGATGCGTATCGCGATAAACTTGCTGCCGCTGCGCCTGCGCCTCTGCAAGTGGCGTCCTAGCGTGGTCACCACCTTTCACGATCTGAAGGTGCCCTACGTTTTCCCGAAAGCGGGCAGGCTGAGGCAGCTACCGGGGGCGCTGCTAGCAGCTTTCTCCGACGCGGTGATCGTCACCAACGGCGATGATTTTGTCCAGATAGGGGAGAGTGATCCGATCGGACAAGGCTTTCGCACCCGCCTGGGCAAGCGCCCACTGCGAGTGATTCCGATTGGCAGTAATATCCCTTTGAAGCCTCATGACGGCTATGATCGGGCGCGGTGGCGGTCCAGTCTTGGGGTCGGAGGCGACGAATTTCTCTTGTGCTATTTCGGCTTTCTCAACAGCGCCAAGGGAATCGAGACACTGCTCGCGGCGTTTGAAACGTTGCTGGCTCGTGGCAAAAAGGTCAAGCTGCTGATGGTGGGTGGCGCATTTGGCGATAGCGATCCGACGAACGTTGCCTATGGTAAGCGGATAATGCAGACCATCGACCGCTCCCATTACCGCGAGCGGGTCCTTTGGACCGGTTTCGTGGGCGCCGAGGACGTATCGGCATCGCTACTGGCTTCCGACGTCTGCGTCTTACCGTTTGACGAGGGGGCATCGCTGCGGCACGGCACGCTCATAGCCGCGATCTGCCACGGGTTGCCGATTGTGACGACGGCGAGCGCGCCCACGGGTGCTGGGCGTCCTTCGCTGGTGTGCCCGCTGCCTTCGCTTGCAGGAAAAGTGGCGCTCGTGCCCCCCGGCGAGCCTGATTCTCTGGCATCGGCGATCGCGGTGCTCATCGCTTCCGATACGGAACGGGCCGCGCTAAGAAGCAAGGTCTCTGACCTGGCAGCGGCCTTCTCATGGGAGTTGATTGCTGGAGAAACGCTGGCGGCCTACGGCTGTTTGCGATAGGTTTTAGCAATCGACCGGGCGGTGTAGTGGTAATGTTTGTCCCGATACATCTCAAGGCATGCGATGTATCGTCCTTATTCTGTCGGGATCCAGATCAATCGGGAGGGTCCACGTGGTTGCCCTGGAGTGGGGTTTTGCACGCTAAGTATGTCGCGATTAGTTTCACGGCGAAGATTCCCAATAATCTCTATGCGCCCTTCGCGCTCTTTGCGGTGAAACTGCGAGCCGTACACATTGCCCGTACACATTGCAATGTATCTTGCGCAAATTGCTCTACGGTTCGCTGGCGCGAGCTTGAGGGGCATCGAGGGCATCGAGGGCATCCGAGGGCATCCGAGGGCATCGAGGGCATCCGAGGGGTGAAGAAATGGCGGTTTTGTACGGGTTAGCGGCGATCATCTGGCTCGCGCTGGTTTTGGCTGCCTGGCGGCGACGGGCGTGCGATAATGGCCGGCTCCTGCGGGATCTGGCGGCTATCGCCGCGTTCGTTCCGGTCACGGTGGCTTTCTTCTGGCGCGCCATCTTCGTCGACGGCGTTTGGATGCCGCAGGGAGGCGGTGATCTGGCCTCGTTCCTCTATCCGGTTTACTCCTTTGCCGCGGATAGCATCCAGCACGGCGTTTTGCCGCTTTGGAATCCCTATCTCTACGGTGGCAGCCCCTTTGCCGCGGATATCCAGACGAGCCTTTTCTATCCGCCAAACATGTTGGCCTTTCTGACGGCCAGGCCGTTCACGTTCACCACCTTGGAGGAGTTGGCCATTCTTAATTTTTTCCTGGGTGCCGTCTTCACGTATCTCTACGCACGCTCGCTGGGCCTCGGCGTATTGTCGTCTTTCACGGCCGGCACGATCTTTGGCTTTGGCGGCTTTATGGCCGCCCATCTGGGCCATTTGAACATGATTTCAGCGGCGATCTGGCTTCCGCTCATTTTGCTCTTCTTCCACCGTGCCGTCACGCGGGGGAGTCTCCTGGCCGCATTGTGGGCGGGCGCCGCTTACGGAATCTCGATGCTGGCAGGACACACGCAGATCGCGTTGTACATCGGCTTTACGCTCGGTCTTTGCTGGCTATGGCACTTGACCCTCGACGCTCGCTTCAAGGAACCCGTCGCTACCCAACAAACGCCATCGCTCCCACGTCGGTTGGCCAGCTTGCCCATCACCGCCATCACCGCGATAGCCGCGGCGGCGGTTCAACTGCTTCCCAGCTATGAGTTGATGCGGCTGTCGCTGCGTGCCGATCTTACCTACGCGAAAGCGGCGGAATTCTCGGCCTCCCCGACCGGCCTGATTACACTCATCATACCGCACTTCTTCGGCGATAATCCCGCGGCCTACTGGGGTTTGAAGTGGAACCTTACCGAGGTTTACGGTTACGTCGGCATTCTGCCTTTGTTGCTGGCTATCGCCGCGATATTGCTGCGCAGGAATCGCCGCGGTGTCGTTCTTTTCCTCGGCGCTCTGGCCGTGCTTTCGATTCTATTCTCCCTCGGTGAATACACTGTCTTGCACGGCTGGCTCTATAAGTTCGTGCCGGGCTTCGATAAGGTTCGCTCCGCGGGAAGATTCCTGCTGCTGTTTAACCTTGCGATCGCGCTGCTCGCGGCCACTTCGCTGGATTCCCTCAAAAGCGGCATCACGGCGCGAGACCGTCCGATATTCCATCTGTTCACCTGGCTCGCCGCGGCGCTGCTTGGGGGTTCTGTTTTCCTGGTCTCACCCTTCTACTATTACGCGCTAATCACGAGCCAGGATAAGAGCCCGGAGATGTTTCGGCGCATCGAGTCGATCGTCGACAGCCTGAATCTCTCGATAATCTTCCTCGCGGCCAGCGTCGGCATATTGATCTTCAACCGCTACCTGCGGCGGAGAAAAAATACGCTGCAGTACGTTGCACTCGCGGTGATCGTCGTCGACGTTTTCAGCGCAAATATTGGCTACAATCCTGCCAACGAGGACATACTTACCGGGTTCAATCATCAGAGGATCGTTCAATACCTTAGAGATCAGAGTGGGACGGGGAGGATCGACTCTGTCACCAAT
This sequence comes from Chloroflexota bacterium, assembly GCA_016189905.1. Taxonomy (GTDB): domain Bacteria; phylum Chloroflexota; class UBA6077; order FW602-bin22; family JACPRP01; genus JACPRP01. The sequence goes on from JACPRP010000061.1 coordinate 14,843, forward strand.
ATCTGGGATGTCTGGCAGCCGGACATCACGCTCCTCAACCAGATAGGCGACGTTCAGGGCATCTTCAACCCCATGCTCCTGTCCGACTATAACAGGTACTGGGAGAATCTGGGCAGTCGCAGTGTTCCCGGATATGACCTGCTCAGCGTGAAGTATGTGGTTGCCCGGAAGGACGTGGTGCTCGACTGGGAGAAGTTTCGGCCGGCGCTGACCGATGCGCCGCTCTTGAACGTTTACGAGAACACGAAGGCGATGCCCCGTGCCTGGCTGACGCCGGCGGCGAGGGTGGCCGGCCGCGACGATATTCTGCAGCGCCTTCGCGCGCCTGATTTCGACCCGAAGAGCGTGGTTCTCGTCGAGGAAAAGGCCGGCGACCTTCCCGAAGGCGGCGCCGTGAATTTCGATGGCCGCGTGGTGCAACTGACGTATCCTTCGCCGAACGAAGTGCTGATTAGCACCTCCAGCAGCAGTCCGGCCATACTCTTTTTGAGCGACGTTTATTATCCAGGCTGGAAGGGGTTTGTTGACGGCCGAGAGACGGAGATATTGAGAGCCAATTACGTCTTCAAGTCTGTCGTCGTCCCTGCGGGCGCTCACGAAGTCAGACTGGTTTTCCAGCCGCGGACCTGGAAAATAGGCCTTGTGGTAAGCGCTGCCACCTGGCTGGCGCTGGCAGGATTGGCGATCCTGTCGCTGACAAGAGCGCGACGGCGGAAAGCTTCTTGATGGCAAATGGCGATGTCTGAACGTGCGCACAAGTTCTGTCTGGCGACGATTGTCGCCGCCTTTGTGATCCTCGGCCTGGGCTACAGCGTGATCAACCCTGTCTTCGAGGCTCCCGACGAACTATGGCATTTTGCCAACGCCAAAGCGATCTGGGACAATAAAGCTTTGATCGTGCTCTCCGGCAAGGGCCTCGACAATCCGGCGAGGCAGGAAGCGGGGCAGCCGCCATTCTACTACCTGTTGTCGGCGGCATTGATATCCTGGTTGCCCACGGGGCCAATCGATAGGGTCGCCGTGCTCAACTATGACGCGCAGCCGGGAAGAACCGACACAACGCTCGACAGGAACGTCGTGATTCACGACGAGGACGAGAACTTCCCATATCGTGGAGTGTCTCTCGCCGTACATCTACTGCGAGCTTTCTCCATCTTGTTGTCGGTGGGCACAATCCTGGTGACGTACGCTATCGCCAGGGAGGTGTTCCCTGGATCGAATGTGATCCAACTGGGTGCGGCGGCGTTCAACGCGTTTGTGCCACAGTTTGCCTTCATCAGCGCGTCGGTCAACAACGACAATCTGGTCACGCTCCTATCGTCGCTATCCATTCTTCATCTGGTCAGGTTGGCTAAAGGCGACACCAGTGCTCGCACCATATGGGGGCTCGGCCTCTTATTCGGGCTCGTGGGCCTGACGAAGGTCAGCGCCCTTGGCTTGCTGCCACTGTCTTTCACGGTGCTGTTCTATGTTTGGCTTCGTCGCCGGGCCCCGGCGACTCGCGTCCATTGGAGCACGCTTGAAAACGGCGTTAACGTCGCCGCCAGAGGCACACTCGCCATAATGGCGGGTTTTGCGCTGGTAAGCGGGTGGTGGTACGCGCGCAACTGGTGGTTGTATGGCGACCTGCTTGGCCTCAAGGTATTCCTTCAGGCGGTCGAAAGGGGCGATGGGAAGCTTGATCTCGGTCGTCTGTTCGCCGAAGTGGGCACCTTGACGGCCTCCTTCTGGGCTCTGTTCGGCTGGTCGAACGTGCCGGTCGATCCATACTTCTACTGGTTCTTCGATGCCATCTTCGTCGTCGCGATTGTGGGCCTTGCCCGTGGTGTCCTGACCCGCGCCCTGCGGCCATCGCCCCTGCTGTCGATTCCTCTCGGTTGGCTGGCTATCCTTATAATCGAGCTTGTGCTCTGGGCCAGCACCGTGGGCTTTGATGTCGGCCGGCTGATGTTCCCTTCTATCTCTGCTATCTCAGTGCTCGTCGCCCTGGGCATCTCGACGCTGCCGGGACGCCGTTTTGCGCCCGGGATGGTTGGCCTGCTGGTAGCGGCGATGTTTGTCGTCGCGGCGATATTGCCGCTGCTATATATCAGGCCTGCCTACAAACAGGGGCTCCAATTTGTCGCCAGCCAGCGTGAAACCACGCGGGCGCTGAACGTGACCTTCGGAGATAGGGTTGAGCTACTGGGCTATGAGCTGAACACCGACGTGGCCGCCCCTGGACAGAGCGTGAGCGTGATGCTCTACTGGAAGCCACGCCCTGCCCTTGGCGATGGCCTCTACCGGGTCGCGCTCGATCTGGTTTCGCCGGACCGTACACGGAGCTTGAATCCAGTCGGCGGTTTATTGACCTACAGCAACGTGGCCCGTCGCCTGAAGGAAACCGGCTGGCTGCTCAGAACTCGGTACGAGGTCAAGATTCCGTCCGATGCCGAACATCTCTCTCACCTGCCGATCGTCGTTCGTGTCGAATATCCTCCATCAGGCACGCTAGAGGCTTTCGATGGTTTGATGCGACCGATCAGCCACGAGGCGGTGGTGGCGCGAATCCGGGTGGAGCGACCTGGTGAGTGAAGCTGGAGCCTGTTCTATTACCGGCATAGAAAACGTTCGGCGTGCTGTGTGGTATAATGACGTGGCCTGCCGAAAGCTTCTATTGGCACGAGGTGAATTGGACTTGTTTAGAGGGGCAGATATCACCCTTAGAGATTATGAGTGGAGAAGCAGAGCGATAGCGCTGCTGCTTGCGCTCATCGCTGGCCTCGCCCTCGGCGTGCTCGTTTCTGCCTCCTCCCCGATCTATGTGTTGGCCGGTCTCATCGGCCTTGGTGTTGGGGTAGGACTGCTGATAAACGCGCAGGCCGGGCTGTTGACGTTCGTCGCGGTGGCGACGCTTTTGCCTTATGGGGTAGTGCCTGTTCCGGTCGGCGGCGTTAGACTGACGCTCATCGACGTCGCCCTCACGGCCCTGTTGATGGTCTGGATGGTTCGTCTCTTGACCGGGGCCGACGTGCGCCTGGAGGTCACTCGTCTGGGTGGGCCACTCCTCGTATTTATCCTGTTGGCGCTGGTGTCGTTCGCCGTCGGCACGTCGTACTACGTCTCTGCCGAATCGACGCGTCTCTTTTTGAAGCTGATAAACAGCATCGTATTCTTCTTCACGGTCGTCAACTGCGTTCGATCTCGAGTGCAGTTGCGCCAGATCCTCGTCAGCCTGATTGTCGGCGGAGCCGCGGCGGCCGCGCTGGGCATCGTGCTGTACTTGATCCCCGCGGCAACGGCTACGCAGGCGCTGTTATCGCTGCGAGTCGTCGGCTATTATCCGTCGGCGGGGGACGTGGTGGTGCGCTACATCGCGGACACCAACACGGAGCGGGCCATCTCGACCTCGGTCGATCCGAACGTCTTTGGCGCTTTGCTGATGCTGTGCGGCACTCTTGCCGTCAGCCAGCTTCTATCGTCGAAGCCGGCGCTCTCCAGGAAATGGCTGGCGCCGTTAACGGCGACAATTCTGGTCGGCCTGGTGCTGTCCCTCTCACGAGGATCGTGGATGGGCTTTATGGCGGCGATGCTGTTCCTCGCGACGATGAAGAACCGTAAGCTGTGGCTTTTGTATCTCGGCCTGGCCGTGATACTGTACTTCGGAGTCGTGCCTGCCGATGTTCCGTTCCTCAGCCATCTTCTGTCGGGATTGGAGGCAAAGGATAAGGCCGCGGCAATGCGGCTGGGCGAATATAAGGACGCGATTGAATTGATATCGAAGTATCCCTGGTTCGGAGTGGGTTTTGGGAGCTCGCCATCTATAGATCTCTATGTGGGCGTGTCGAGCATATATCTGTTGATGGCGGAGCAAATGGGCCTGATCGGGCTCGGCGCATATCTGGGAACCATGGCGCTGCTCTTTGTCGAGGTGTTCAAGAAGGCAGGTAGAATCGTCGATGCCGAGCTACAGTATATAGTGCTCGGCTTGGCAGCGGCGTTGGTAGCGGCGCTCGGGGCTGGCGTCTTCGATCATCACTTCTTCAATATCCGGTTTCCCCACGTCTCGGCCCTTTTCTGGCTCATTGCCGGGCTCATCTTTGTCGGTTTGCGACTGGCTGAGCAAAGGGAGCACGTCTGATGCGGGTGGGCATCGACGCCAGACTCGCCCACTATCAGCAGGCTGGAATCAGCACCTATGTGCGGTGCCTCATTCGTGCGCTGGTTGGCCTGCAGCAGGGAGACCAGTATGTCGTGCTGGAAGCCCGAAAAGCTGCAAGCTCGTTCGCCGCCGAGGGGTTTGAGGCGGCCCGCGCATGGACGCCGTGCCACAGCCGTCTCGAACAGTTGACGCTGCCGGTCGAGTTGGCCCCACTCAAGCTGGATTTGCTGCACAGCCCGGACTTCATCCCGCCGTTCTACCGGCGGTGCAAGTCCGTGATCACGGTTCACGACCTGGCCTTTCTGAGGTATCCGCACCTGCTCACGGCCGACAGCAGGGCCTATTACCACCAGATCAGCAGGGCTGTGCGAAGCGCCGATGCCATAATAGCGGTCTCGAAGGCCACTAAGAACGACCTGGTCGAGCAGCTTGACGCGTCAGAGGAAAAGATAAGCGTGATACCAGAGGCCAGCGAGGCCGTGTTTCAGCCCATAAGCGACCGTCGCTTGCTGGAAGGCATCAGGCAGCGCTATCGCCTGCCCGAGAACTTCGTCCTGTTTGTGGGGACCATCGAGCCGCGCAAGAACCTGTGCACCCTGATCGAAGCGTTCGCCGCGCTACGCGGCGAACGCGGCGCCTCGCGGCCAGGTGCATATCTGCCCGAGTTGGTCATCGCGGGGGAAAAAGGCTGGCTGTACGACGATGTTTTCAGCACGGTCGAGGCCGTGGGAGTCGATGATTTAGTGAGATTCATTGGCCGGGTGACGCAGGAAGATCTGGTAGGGCTCTACAATCTGGCGACCGCGCTCGCTATGCCTTCGCTGTATGAGGGATTCGGGCTACCGGTCCTGGAGGCTATGGCCTGCGGTACACCTGTCGTCGCCGCGGACGCGGCGTCGCTGCCCGAGGTGGCAGGCGCTGCCGCGCTGCTGGTCGATCCGCTAGACGTCCCCGGTTGGGCGAGCGCGATCTCTCGGATATCCGACGATCGGTGCTTGCGTGAGGACCTCGGGCGCCGTGGATTGCGTCGCGCGCGAGATTTCTCGTGGCAGAGGACGGCGGCGGAGACGCGCGGCGTCTACGCGCGCGTGCTGGGAGAGGCGACGTGAAGCTGTTGTTTATCACCCCGCAACTTCCTTACCCACCCCAGAAAGGCACGACAACACGCAACTTCAATATCATCAAGAACCTTTCGCGCAACCACGAGGTACATTTGCTATCTTTTGGCGATTCGCGCTGCCGCGATCATGTCGAGGCGCTCGAGGCTTACTGCGCGAGCGTCAAATTGTGTGCGATGCCGACTCGCCGTATGGCGACGCGGGTTCGCGACCTGTTCTTGAATCCGAGGCCTGATCTGGTGCTGCGCCTGGCGTCGCCTGAGTTCGTGGAGAGGCTCAGAGAAATCCTGCTGCGCAACCGCTTCGACGTTCTTCAGATAGAGGGACTCGAGATGTGCTTGCACTGGGATACCGTTTCGAAAGAGAATAGGGCAAGGTCGGCGGTGCGGGCCACGGTTCTCGACGATCACAACGCAGAGTACGTCTTGCAGCGACGCGCGTTCGAAATCGATCGCGGGCGACCGCGCAAGTTGGTGGCGGCCATGTATTCCTTCGTCCAATGGCGGCGGCTTACTCGCTATGAAGCTGAGATGTGCCGGCGCGTGGACGGGGTGGTTACCGTATCCGAGATCGATAGAAAGGCTCTCGATGCGATCTCAAGGCTGCCGCGGGTTGCGGTCGTGCCGAACGGGGTCGACGTGGACTACTTTCGACTGGCCGAACCGGAGGGGAAACATGACGCGCCCACGTTGCTGTTTAGCGGCACGATGGACTTCCGTCCTAACATCGACGCCGTGACCTGGTTTTGTGAGGAAATCCTCCCGCGGGTGCACCGCGATGTTCCAGAGGCCAAGTTCTGCATCGTCGGGCGGGACCCGCTGCCCGCCGTGACCGAGCTAGGTAAAGACCCGAGGGTCGTCGTGACCGGGTTCGTCGAGGATGTTCGCCCCTACTTCCGCCAGGCTTCGGTCTACGTCGTCCCGCTGCGCTTTGGCGGTGGCACGCGCTTCAAAGTGCTCGAGGCAATGGCGGCTGGCATTCCTGTTGTCTCCACGGCGATGGGGGCCGAGGGAATCGAAGCGAGTTCTGGGCGAGATCTGATCGTCGCCGACGACCCAGGCTCCTTCGCGCAATGGGTGGTGCGACTCCTCCGGGAGGAGGATCGCCGCCGTCATCTGGTTGAAAGCGCGAGGGCTATCATTGAAAGGAAGTACGATTGGCGCATAATCGTGCCAAGGCTAGAGGAGCTTTACACAAGAATCGCATAAGGCGGCTTATGCGCCGCGGACTGGTGGCTGCGTTGGCCGTTGTCCTGGTCGCCGTTACGGTCGCCGTCATCGTCCCTTTCTACAACGATTCGGCAAGGGATGCCATGATCGATCTGGTGGGCGACGAGGCCCGGGACCAGCTTATCGCGTGGTATAGCGGGGCGGCGTCGCGCGCGCCTGATACTGAAGACATGACGCCGATGGCTCACACTGGGACCAATCCTTTCGGCGTGAACGTGTTTCTGGAGCAGGAGGTCGAGGAGAGCGAGATACGCCGGACGTTGCAGATGATAAAGGATGCCGGATTTGGCTGGGTGAAGCAGCAGGTGCTCTGGTCTGAAATAGAGATGCCGACTAAGGGCACCTATATCGACGAGAAGAACGACGTCGACGACACATGGGCGAAATACGACCGAATCGTGAATCTTGTCAACGAATACGGTCTCAATCTCATCGCCAGGCTCGACACCACCCCGGACTGGGCCCGCTCGGGCACAGATAAGATAGAGACACCGCCAGACGATTTCGACGATTATGGGGATTTCGTTTATGACATCGTTAGCCGATACAAAGGCCGGGTCAAGTATTACATCATCTGGAACGAGCCCAACACGACATTTGAGTGGGGCAACAGGCAGGTGAGCGCCCAGGAATATGTACGCCTGTTGAAGACGGCCTATCTGCGAGCTAAGCAGGCGGATCCCGACGTCGTGATCCTGGCCGCTGCGCTGGCGCCAACCATAGAAGTGAGCGATCGGGCTGTGAACGATGTAATCTTCCTGCAACAGATGTATGACGCGGGCGCAAAGGACTATTTCGATGTTATGTCCGCGAATCCCTACGGATTGCGCTCAGGTCCCTACGACCGACGGCTCGATAGTGATAAGGACGTAAACTTCTCGCGCCCGATTCTGATCCGCGAGGCCATGGTGCGAAATGGTGATGCCGCCAAGCCAATCTGGGCTTCGGAAATGGGCTGGAATGCCCTGCCGCCAGATTTCCCGGAAGAGCCGATCTTTGGCCGGGTCACGCCCGAGCAGCAGGCACGCTATACGGTGGGCGGCCTGAGACGAATCTTCGAGGAGTGGCCGTGGATGGGTGTGGTGAATCTATGGCACTTTCGCCGAGTTCATCCGGTTAATCAGAATGAGCAGATGTACTATTTCGGTCTTGTGGGCCAGGATTTTGCCCCTTTCCCAGTATATGGCAGGGTAAAGCAGTTAGCGAGCTCTGCGCCAGTCGTTTACCGCGGATTCCATCAGGAGGATCACTGGGCCATCGCGTTCAATGGCGCCTGGCGGGAGGAACAAAATTCCGCTGCTTCGCTCGGCGGCTACAAAGCCACCTCAAGGGCCGGCGACAGCGTGATACTGACGTTCAAAGGAAGTCAGATCAGGCTCGTGGCGCCCAAAGGACCTGGTGTCGGTAGCTTTGAAGTCACCATCGATGGCCTGCCGCCATCAGGGCTCAAGAAGAACGTGGCTGGCAAAGGGATTGTCGATCTGAACGCCAGCGTGGAGCGGTGGCAGCAGGTCGTGCCGATAGCCGCGGGCCTTCCGTACGGGGAGCACCGGCTCGAAATGGTGGCGGTGCCAGGGAACGTTGGCGGCGCGCCAACGAGATGGTATTTCGACGCGATCATCGTCGACGGGAGGCCGGCCGGTTTCGATACGCTGCTCTGGCCGGGCGCGGCTACGATTGCAGGGATTATTGGGGGAATGGTTGTGGCATGGATCACGCTAGAACGCCGGGTAACAAGAGTAGAACGATAGAGGTGGTGAGGGAGAACGCCACGGCGAATGCCTGGTCGCGTCCAATTAGCTGGGCCTCTCTTTCGGTGACCGTCTTAATCATTTTAATTGCATTTGGGCTTCGCGTCTTTCGCCTCGACTGGCAAAGCCTCTGGTACGACGAGGGCGTCAGCGTGGTGATGGCGCAAAGAGACTTGCTGTCGATCACCGTCAACGCCGCGGCCGATATTCATCCGCCACTCTATTACTATCTTCTGCACCTCTGGGCGTCGCTCGCCGGCACAACTGAGTTCGCGCTACGCTGGCTTTCGATGGCCTTCGGTGTGCTGCTGGTCGCCGTGGCGTACAAGTTAGGCCAGAAGCTGTTCGATTCGCACGTCGGGCGGGCCACAGCCTTGTTTGCCGCTATTGCCCCTTTCGCGATCTACTACTCACAGGAAGCCAGAATGTATATGCAGGTGGCGCTGCTCGGCGGGCTATCGACTTATCTGCTCCTTTCGATCCAGAGCGATTTAAAAGAAGCCGCGAACGGTCGAAAGTATCTCGTTCGTTGGGGCAGGATACTCGCTTACTTGCTCGTCTCTATAGCCCTGCTCTACAGCCACTACTTCGCCTTCACGATACTGGCCTTCCAGAGCGTGGCGATGCTCGTGCAAATAGTTGGTGATCGCGGGGCGTGGCCGAGCCTGTTCAGGTATGCTCTTTGGTGGATTGGTCTGCAAGTGGTCATCGTCTTGGCCTTCGTCCCGTGGCTGGCGCTAACTTTTGCTCAGATCGGCACTTGGCCAAGCATCAGTGAGCCGCTCAGTCTGGAGGACCTGCTCGCGAGGGTTTTCCGCGTATTCACGTTCGGCCTGTCGTGGGACGCGGCGCTGACGCCGCTGAAAGAAGACTTCTTCTTGTTGCTGCTCTTCTGCTCGACTCTGGCTCTTGTGTTCGGACGTAAGCGCGGGCTTCGCTCCTGGTGCTTCGCTGTTCTCTACTGCCTCATTCCGGTCTTGATTATGTACGGGCTCTCGCTGAGAAAGCCGATGTACAATCCCAAATTCCTCCTGCTGGCGACGCCGGGTTACTACCTGCTACTCGGCTCGGGCCTGGTGAGCCTGGGCCGGCTCAGTATGATGCCTGCACTCTGGCAGCGTTTCCCTTTCCCTCGTTTGCGCGTCGCCACCGGCACTGTCCTGGTCGCCGTGCTGCTGTTCGGCGTAACGTTCTCTATCAGCAGGTCGATGTCAGCCTACTACTTCGATGCCAAATACGCGCGTGATAACTACCGGGGGCTGGCCGATTTCATTCTCTCGCGAGCAAACGCCGGCGACGGGATCGTGCTGAACGCTCCGGGACAGGTGGAGATATTCGGGTACTACTTCAAGGGAAAGCAGGCCATTTACCCGCTACCTACTGAGCGCCCTATCGATAAGCAGAAGACTGAGACGGCGTTGGAAAGCTTGATTGCTAAACACAAGCATATCTGGCTGGTGCTCTGGGCCCAGACTGAGAGCGACCCCGATGGGTTTGTCGAGCGCTGGCTGGATGAAAATAGTTTCAAAGCCAGCAACTCGTGGTTCGGCAGCGTCCGTCTCGCGCACTACACGGTCGCCGGAGATGCCGCGGCGGCTTCGCGGATAGAGACCGACCTGACCTTTGGCGAAAAGATTGCGCTGAAGGGAATCAGTGTGGGCTCTTCGTCCGCGAAACCAGGCGATATTCTCGAGGTCACCCTTTTCTGGGAGGCATCGAGGCCCATCGAGGAGCGCTATACAGTGTTCCTGCATGTCCTTGATGACGACGAGTACCTGTGGGGCCAGCGCGACAGCGAGCCCGGGGGCGGGAACAGGCCGACAATCGGTTGGGTTGCGGGTGAGACGGTGACAGACAGACACGGCGTGACGGTGTTGCCAGGCACACCGCCAGGGATCTATCGGTTTGAGGTTGGGCTTTACCGCCCTGCCGACGGCCGCCGCTTGTCGATCGAGGGCGGTGACGGGCAGGCGATCGGCGATCGATTCCTGTTCGGCCGAGTGGAGATCGCCCAAGCCACCTCCCCACCAAAGCCCGTTGCCGTGCCCATCCAGAACCGAAGCGCGGCCTCTTTCGGATCGAGTCTGCGTTTGCTGGGCTTCGATTTCCACCGCTTGGGCCAGCCAGTCTCGGACGTCGACTTCCGCGCCGGCGATCTTGCGCTGGCCACGCTGTATTGGGAAGCCGGTGAACGAATCGTCCAGGATTACGTCGTCAAGCTTGAAATCCTGGACAGAGAGGGCACGGTCAAGCTGCAGCACAGCGTACAGCCACACGGCGGGAAGTATCCCACAAGCCGTTGGAGCGCTGGCGAGCTCGTACGCGATCAGCACAAGCTGTCCTTGGCAGATTTCGGTCCGGAAGAGTATATCTTGCGTCTGGGAGTGCTGGATGCTGGCAATGGGAATCCAGTCGCCACAAAAAGCGATGGCCCCGGCCCTGGGGGTGTGGCCGAGTTGTTGAGATTTCGTGTCAGGTAGAAACCGATGTTGCCAAAGGCCTCGGTAATCATCACCGTGAAGAACGAAGAGGATAGCGTCGGGCCGTTGATTACTTCCCTGCTCGATCAAAGCGAGCGGCCCGATGAGATCGTCGTCGTCGACGGCGGATCCACCGATGGCACCGTGCGGGTAATCGAAGGGTTTTTGGCTCAGGGCGCACCGATTCGCCTTCTGGTCGCGCCAGGCGCCAACATCTCCCAGGGGCGAAACCTGGCAATCGAAAACGCCAAAGGGGAGATCATCGCTTCGACCGACGCCGGCGTGAGGTTGTCGTCCGACTGGCTCCAGCGCCTGTTGAATGGCTTCCGTGTAGACGACTCAGGACCATCCGATCCCACGGTGGACGTGGTTAGTGGGTTCTTTAAGTCCGACCCGCGCACCGTGTTCGAGATCGCGATGGGCGCCACGGTGCTGCCAGGTCTCGATGAGATAGATGGCAAGAAGTTTCTCCCTTCCAGTCGATCTATCGCCTTCAAGAAAACCGCGTGGCGCGCGGTTGGAGGCTATCCGGAATGGCTCGATTACTGCGAAGACCTGGTTTTCGACTTCAAGCTCAAGGCGGCTAGCTGCAGGTTTGTTTTCGCGCCGGACGCCATCGCTCACTTTCGTCCTCGCCAGAATCTCAGACAATTCTTTAGACAGTACTATCTTTATGCCCGAGGTGATGGCAAAGCCAGGCTCTGGCCCCGAAGACACGCGATACGTTACGCGACTTATAGCCTGGCGTCTATTGCATTGGTCGCTGGTTTCTGGTATAAACTGATTTGGTTGCTACTGTTGGCCGCGTCCTGCGTATATCTACTTGGTCCCTATCGACGGTTGTGGCCGGTTCTGAGAGCCCTCCGTCGTATCGAGCAGGTCGAAGCCATACTTTGGGTGCCGATCGTTCGGCTGACGGGAGACCTGGCCAAGATGATCGGCTATCCGGTGGGTGTATGGTGGAGGCTAAGAAACGTTAGGCCGAATGCTTGACCTCTCCATTGTTATCGTCAGCTTCAACGTCAACGCGCTTCTGAGGAAGTGCCTGGCGTCGATATGTGCGAGCGAGGGTGGCCTCGCCTTCGATACAATCGTGGTGGACAACAAGTCCAGCGATGGCAGTCCGTCGATGGTTCGCGAGGCTTTCCCACAGGTGCACCTGATCGAGAGCCCGGTGAACGGGGGCTATGCCTACGCCAACAATCTCGCCCTGGCGGAGATTGTGCGGCGGGACGAGGGTGCTCTGCCGCGCTATGTGCTGCTCCTGAATCCGGACACCATCCTGCCCCCGAGGGCGCTGAGCGAGATGGTCGCGTTTATGGATGCGCGAGACGATGTCGGGGCCGCCGGGCCCAGGCTCGTTCGACTTGACGGCAGCCTTGATCTGGCCTGCCGACGCAGCTTTCCATCGCCTGAGGTTTCCTTCTACCGGATGGTGGGCTTGAGCAAGCTCTTCCCGCGAAATCGGCGCTTCGCCCGATACAATCTCACCTATCTCCGTCCTGACGACGTCTACGAGGTCGACTCGGTGGTGGGTGCCTTTATGCTTGTAAAGACCCCGGTGGTGCAACAGGTGGGCCTTCTGGATGAAGGCTTCTTTATGTACGGCGAAGACCTCGACTGGGCGTACCGCATCAAGAAGGCCGGCTGGAAGGTGCTTTACAATGGGCGCGTCGAAGTTATCCACTATAAAGGCGAGAGCAGCAAACAGCAGAACCTGAAGCCCATCCTGGCGTTCTACAAGGCAATGCTCGTGTTTTACCGCAAGCACTATTCCTCGAACACCGCGGCTCCTATCAACTGGCTCGTGATCTCCGCGATTTATGTGCGTGCCGCCCTGGCTATGGCGCGGTGCGTCATACGGGCCAACCGCAGGAGGGCGTTCTCGTGAGAAAGTCGGCGAATGTCTATTTTGTTGTCGCGATGCTAGGCTCGGACATCCTGCTTGTCATCCTATCCTACATATTGGCTTACCGGTTGCGGTTTACGTCTGGCCTCTTCGCCGTTCAGGAGCTTCAGCCTATCGCGGTGTATTTTGGCCCAATGGCGCTGCAAGCCATGTTGATGCCGCTGGTCTTTGCCATACAGAAACTATACAGCTTGAAGCGTTCCGCTTCCTGGACGGATGAGTTCTACCGGGTGTTGAGCGGTGTATCGATAGCGACGGTCATCGTTATGGCGGCGAGCGCGTTGGTCTCGCGAGATTTCGAGTATTCGCGGCTTTTGCTGGCGTTCTCCTGGACCCTTTCTCTGGTCCTTGTTATCTTGGGTCGTTTTGTGCATTCAAGATTCCAGAGCCTCTTGCGAGCAGGAGGCATCGGCGAAGATCGGGTGCTCATCGTCGGGACGGGCGAAGTCGCCAAGTTGGTCCTCGACAGAATGAGACACTCGCCTGGTTTAGGATACCGTCCCACCGGATTTGTGAGCGAAGAAAGCGGCCCATCCAGTGTCTACGGCGTGCCGGTGCTTGGACTCGTCGACGAGACGGGCACGTTGGTCAAGGAACAACACATCGACGAGGTGATCATCGCCATTCCCACGCTGTCGCACAAGCAGCTTCTCGATATCGTCGCTCAGTGCCAGAAGCATAACGTGAATATCAAGTGTTTCCCCGACCTTTTCCAGATCATGGCCTCAGAGGTGAACATCAGCGATCTGGATGGATTGCCTCTTGTCACCGTGCGAGACGTCGCTCTCAAAGGCTGGAATCTGGTGATGAAGCGCTGGGTGGACATCACAGTGGGCGCAATTGTTCTGGTTCTCCTATCGCCCTTGATGCTTCTCGTGGCGCTCTTGATCAAATTGACTTCGCCACATGGACCAGCGTTCTATACGCAAGAGCGGGTCGGCCTGGATGGCAAGCCCTTCCAGGTCATCAAATTCCGGTCGATGAAGCCCGATGCCGAGGTTCAGACAGGGCCCGTGTGGGCTCAGAAGGGAGATGCCAGAACGACGCGGCTTGGCCGATTCATTCGGCGGTACTCCATCGATGAGCTTCCGCAATTCATCAACGTGTTGATAGGCGAAATGAGTATCGTGGGGCCACGGCCTGAGAGGCCGCATTTCGTCGAGCAGTTCATGCAGACCGTGCCGCGCTATTACGAGCGCCACAACGAGAAGGCCGGTCTGACCGGTTGGGCCCAGGTCAACGGTCTGCGCGGCAATACCTCGATCGAGGAGCGCACGGCCTACGATCTCTGGTACGTCGAAAACTGGACGTTGTGGCTGGATTTGAAGATAATGATCAAGACCTTGTTCGTCGTTTTTACCGATAAGAACGCGTATTGAGTGCATTGAAAATCGTCGTTGGCCTGGGAAACCCGGGAAAACAGTATGCCCGAAATCGCCATAACGTTGGCTTCGCCTGCGTCGATTTGCTGGCAAGTCGACACGGACTCACTTCCAGTCAGCGACGGTTCAAGGCGCTGGTCGCCGAGGGCCAGATTGCTGGCCAGAGGGTGCTGCTGGCCAAGCCGCAGACGTTTATGAACCTGAGTGGTGAGGCAGTGAAGTCGATCCTCGGCTGGTACAAGCTGTCCCCTGAGGACCTCCTGGTCATCTACGACGATATGGACCTGCCACTGGGAAGGATTCGCGTCCGAGAACGCGGCAGCGCGGGAGGCCATCGCGGTGTGCAATCTATTATCGACCATTTGAAGACGGCAGAGTTCCCGCGCTTGAGAATCGGCATTGCCCGGCCAGACGATCGCGAGGCCAAAGAGCACGTGCTGGCGGACTTCACCTCGGCCGAGAGACCGTTGATAGCAGAGACGCTCGGTAAAGCCGCGGATGCTGTGGAGATGATTCTGGCCAAAGGCATTGTCGCCGCTATGAACGTGTATAACCGAGAACCGCAGAGCTAGCGGCTCTCTTGGGCTTCCTTGAGGAACTGGGCTCCCATCGCTTCCAATGAGCCATCAGTCGGCTTGCCATTTTCGTCCACCAGCCCGTACACGCGATCGAGCGTCTCTGGACCCGTGGTTGTCCACACGTACATAAAGCCGCCAATGACTAATGACGAGTTTTCGCGCATCATCGACCACATATTCAGGTAGCCGGCCGGACGGTCTCGCTTGCTCAGCCCCGTTGGCGCGAACTCGGATATGACTAGTGGCATATCTAACCCTTGCTTTTTCCAGTTCTCCAGCACCTGTTTCAGTCGATAAGTGAAGATATTCGCGCCATATACGAGCCACGGGCTCTCAGACTTCGATCTCGTGAAAGCTTTCTTGATCTGCGGGATAAATACATCTTCGGCCTCGCGGTAGATTATCGGGTGGTCGGGATCGGCCGTGCGTACCGCGTCCACCACGTCCCGGTAGAAATCGGCGAAAGCCTTGCGGCTATCCGCCGAGCGCGTGCCATGGATAACTTCGTTGCCGATTCCCCACATTCGCAGGGCCGGGCTGCCTTTGTACTTTGCTACCCACGCCAGAATGTCGGACTTGATCCCTTTGGCGATCGCCGGGTCCGCATAGTTGATGTCCGCTGGCAGGTTGTAAGGCAACACGACGCCGATGTCGAACTGAGTGGCCACGGCGAGGGTGTAGTAGTCGAACTCGCGCTCATCCCAGCCGGTGATCGTGTTGATTCCGCGTTCCCGCATTGCCCGAAAGTCCCTCGTGTAGAGCGCAACCCTTTGCTCCGGGCTAAGGTGCCGATACTGCACGTTGTATCCTACCCCCCGAATCCGCCGTTGCTCACCATTGACGAAGTAACCGTAGTTGTAGTTGGTGCCCGAGATCGTGACGACGCTGGGCTTTGCCAGCGGCCGGGGAGCAGCCGTCTCTCGGCTAGCGGTTGCATCTGCGCTCGTAGTTGCGCCGTCGATATCGACGTCAACGTCGGATGAGTTGATGTCAACGTCGAACGAGTTGATCACCTGGTCAGGCACATAATCGTAGTTGGTTCTGGCGCTGGCAAGGTCCGTCGCCGTGGCCAGAAAGACCAGAGCGACCACCACAACGTAAGGCCAGGCGGAAGCGCCGCGATGAGCGTTGCCTTTGGCATCGACGCTCGCCGACGAGTGACGGGGAGGTCGTTTCTTACGCAGCGGTAACCATATGGCGCGCCTCCAGATACCCGTCATCAGATGCCGCATCGCCAGGATGCCGCACGCTTTGCCGGTGATGCGCTTGACAAGCATCACCCCAAGAAACGATGACGCATACGCCGCCTGCAGCAACCAGAAGGGAGCTAACAGCGATAGCACCGGGTCGGCTCTGGCGACGAAAGCTTCGTAACTTTGTGGCGTTGACGGAACTACTTTTGTCAGAAACTGCGGCAATCCCATCGCTTCAAGATAATGTGCCGTAAACTGTAGAGATAAGATGGCCCCAATGGCTCTCGCCTGCAAAGCGAGGCCGAGAAACAGCAATGCCTTGTGCCTGATGGAGATATTAGCGAGGCTTCGCTGTCGGATGGCCGCGATTGATGGTTGCATCAGCACGATGCCGGCACAAATGAGAGCCCACGCCGCAGATATCCTGGTGATTGTGCGGGCGAGCAGCGGGCTTCCGGCTTCGACAACTGCGCTGGTCCAGGCGCCGTCGGATACTAGATCGGGAGGGGCGAATGCGGTGGGTAGCGCTTGATGCAGCGCTTCTCCAATGGGGCCGGCAACGCTTATTCCTTCCACGCGAATGTTGGCGGCCATCTGGATGGCCACCGATGCGTATACCGTATCCGCGCCGATCTCCTCGGCGAGCCGGTAGACCATCCCAGACTGGAAGAATCCATTGAGTAGCAGTGCGGTGAACGCGACGACGCTTTCGTGAAAAAGAGAGATGATAGGCCATGACACGAGCAGGAAAGCCAGCGACGCAAAAACCTGTGACACGTTCCTCTTCCGCAGCGAGGTTGCCACCTCGACAACAGGGCTAATGCTTATCATCCGTTGCGTCTTCCTAAACTCGTCGATCACGACGGTTATTAGTGCTGCCGACAATGAATCCCAATACAAACAGCTCGATGAGGACGGTCGTCCAGGTGGATCACCCCACCACCAAACATTATTTTACAAAGAGTCGTCGTTCAGGTCAATACTGGTTGACAAAGGAGCCGTTGCTCAGATCAGTGCTCCTGGGCCTGCCTTTTCTTGTCGGCTCGATTGTCGGGATGATATAATTTTGTTGCTCGTTGATTGGTATGCTCGGCAGGGGCTGGTCGAAACGTCCAGTCCCTAAGTGTGTTTGGAGATTTGACTTGAAGTTAGATGGGCTGCTGCTGGAGACCGGGTCTCTAGGTGAATACAAGGATGTGCTGGGATCGTTGGCGAACCCCCGCCAGCTTATCCCTGTGCGCCTTAGCGTCGTCGATGCGGCGAAGCCGTACATATTGGCCTGCCTGCAACGCGACCTCGGGCGTCGCGTCCTCGTCGTCACAGGCTCGAGACAACGGGCCGCGCAGCTTGCCGAGCAATTGGCGGCGTGGGCCGGGCCGGGTGCGCTGGTCTACGGCGAGGTGGATACTCTCTTCTATGAGCGTGCCTCGCCTGATTCGAGCGCCCTTCGAGAGCGTTTGGCGGCGCTGGCGAGTCTGGGAGAGGGAGTTGGACACGGAGAGTCGCCGCTGATCGTCGCCTCTGTCCGTGCTTTGATGAGCAAGATCACCGCGCCGGCCACGTTTGCTGCACACTCGAAAAGGCTTGTAGTCGGGGACACGATCGACATACATCGGCTGCTCGGCGATTGTCTCGCAAGCGGATACCGCCCCGAGATTGTGGTCGATGAGCCGGGCAGTTTCGCCCGCCGTGGCGGCATCGTCGATATCTTCAGCCCGACCAGCTCTCATCCGATGAGACTCGAGCTCCTGGGCAATCAGATCGAGTCCATCCGCCAGTTCGATCCGGCGACCCAGCGCTCGACCGCCCATATAGACTCGGTTTTCATCTCGCCGGCCCGGGAAACGTTGTGCGATCCGCAGGACCTCTCCACCAGGCTTTCTGGCCTCGACCTTCCAACGCTTCGGCTCGAAGTGGCCGACCGCTGGCGGATGGATCTGGAGGCCATCGAGCAAGGCGATTCCTCGTGGGGGCCGAGCCTGTATGAAGCGGCGTGCTGCGCGTCGACCCTGCTCGATTATCTGCCCTCCGATGCGCTGGTGATCCTCGATGAGCCGTCCGAATTAGCCTCCGCCTTCCACGAACTCGATGAGCAGGCTCAGAAGCTGCGGCAGGAGATGGTGGACATGGGGGAGCTTCCGCCGGACTTTCCGAGACCCTACGCTTCGTGGACAGATCTGGAGAGTGGCATGCTCGATAAGGCGCGTCTGGAATTCGATTGGCGGGACCACCTTGACGGCGTTGCGGATGAGCGGCCTGCGGCCGCTCTGGGGTTCCGCGTTGCGCCTAGCTACGGTGGCCGTATCAAGTCGCTGGTTGACGATGTCGTCCACACGCTGCGCGCCGGGGAGCGCATCGTGGTGATAAGCCAGCAGGCAAGACGCTTACTGGAGCTCCTCGAGGAGCGTGGTGTTCCAGCGACGATCAAAGAGGGCCTGGCGGAAGCTCCTCCGGAGGGGTCGGTCGCGCTCGTGCAGGGGGACCTGCCAGAGGGTTTCAAACTGATATCGGCGGCGCCGGGTCACAGCCTCACCTTGCTCACCGATAGAGAGGTGTTTGGCTGGTCGAAGCCACGACACGTCGCCCCGCGGAAGGCGGGGGCGCGAAACCTTTTTGTCAGTGATCTGGAGGTGGGCGCGCTGGTAGTTCACGTCGAGCACGGCGTAGGTCGCTTCCAGGGCCTGACGCATCTGGCCGAGGGCGGCGTCGACCGTGAGTACATAATCCTCGACTACGCCGAAGGCGACCGACTTTACGTGCCGGTCGATCAACTGGATCGCGTGAGCAAATACGTCGGCGCCGGCGAGCAGCTTCCACGGCTGCACCGTCTCGGCAGCGGCGATTGGGCGCGGACGAAGGAAAGAGTCAAGGCCGCGGTCCGTGATATTGCGAGAGACCTGCTGGAGATATATGCCGCGCGGGAGATCAAGCCAGGCTTCGCCTTTTCACCCGATGTGCCCTGGCAGCACGAGCTCGAGGATGCGTTCCCGTTCATCGAAACGCCCGATCAGCTCAGGGCCATCGCGGAGACTAAGACGGATATGGAGAGGTCCAAGCCGATGGACCGGCTTATTTGCGGGGACGTGGGCTACGGTAAGACGGAAGTGGCTTTGCGTGCTGCTTTCAAGGCGGTGATGGATGGCAAGCAGGTCGCGATACTCGTGCCGACGACGGTGCTGGCCCAGCAGCATTTCGACACCTTCCGGGAGCGAATGCAGGCTTTTCCTGTGGGAGTCGAGATGCTTTCTCGCTTCAGAACTGAGAAGGCGCAGGAGGCAATCCTCGCCGGCCTCAAGACCGGGGGCGTGGATATCTGCATCGGCACACACCGTCTCATACAGAAAGATGTGCAATTCAAGGACCTGGGTCTGGTGATCATCGACGAAGAGCAGCGCTTCGGCGTGGCTCACAAGGAGCGGCTGAAACAGTTGCGCAAGGAGGTCGACGTCCTGACGTTGACCGCTACGCCGATACCACGTACCCTGTATCTGGCGCTGGCCGGCATCAGGGACATAAGCACCATGGAGACGCCGCCCGAGGACCGTTTGCCCATCAAGACATACGTCACTCAAAACGATCCGCGGCTGGTGCGCGAGGCGATTCTGCGAGAGCTGGACCGTGGTGGCCAGGTGTACTACGTGCATAACCGGGTTCAGGGCATCGGCTTCGTGGCGCAGCACCTGGCGGAGCTGGTGCCGGAGGCGTTGATCGAGGTTGGCCACGGCCAAATGCCTGAGGATCGCCTCGAAAAGGTGATGGTGGATTTCGCCGCTGGGAAGTTCGACGTCCTGGTGTGTACCACCATCATCGAATCCGGCCTCGATATTCCGAACGTGAACACGATAATCGTCAATCAAGCCGATAGGTTTGGCCTGTCGCAGCTCTATCAGCTTAGAGGAAGGGTCGGCCGCGGCGCTAACAGAGCCTATGCCTATTTCTTGACGTCGAAGGAAAAGCGCCTCACCCCGATAGCCGAGAAGAGGTTGCGCACCATCTTCGAGGCGACCGAGCTTGGATCTGGCTTCAAGATCGCCGCGCGAGACCTGGAGCTTCGTGGCGCCGGCAACCTGCTGGGTACTGAACAACACGGCCATGTCACCGCGGTAGGGTTTGATTTGTATTGTCGCCTACTTGCCGAGGCGGTAGATGAGTTGCAGGGTAAAGCGGAGGAGCCACGACCTGAGGTGACCCTGAGCCTGCCGGTAACGGCGTATCTCGCGGACGACTATGTCTCGGACGAATCGCTGCGCGTCAATATGTACCAGCGAATGGCCAACGTTCGGACGCTGGACGAAGTTGGAAATCTCGTCCTTGAGATGCAGGACCGATTCGGCCCATTACCCCGTCCTGCGCTCGATCTGGTCTACCTGCTGCAATTAAAGGTGCTGGCCGGTCAGGCTGGCCTCCGTCGAATCGAAACAGTGGACGATGATGTGGTGATCACGGCGGGCGATGGGGTGTTTTTGCGCCGGGAAGAACTGCAACGGGAGTTTGGCCCCACCCTTAAAGTAGGGCAAACACAGCTTCGTTTTCGACGACAGCCACAAAACGGAAACTGGTTGGGATTAGTCGAACAGGTGGTTGAATGGCTGGCCCAAAATCCTTTACCAGTGGACCGTGCTATTGTATAATCTAAGTTGATTGCTCGGCAACGGTGTACAGCGTTTTGCGATAGTCTTCGCGACCTGCGTTTATCGTAGGGGCGACGGGCTCGTCGTTCGTGCCAGGGGGCCGACCAATAAACGCTAACGGCAAGCGCTGCAGGGCTTCCATATCGTGGTTGCGGAAGTGATTCGCCGCCGAGCAAGGCGATGAAGATGCGTGGTGTTGTCGCCAACCTTGGACAAGAGAAATGGCCGAAAAGTACTTAGCCATTCACGGGCACTTCTATCAGCCGCCGCGGCAGGACCCGTTCAGCGGGAGGGTACCGCGCGAGCAAGGGGCGGAGCCGTATCACGATTTCAACGAGAAGATCGATGCCGAGTGCTATCGACCAAATGCCGAGGCTGGCAATTTCCGCCACATCAGCTTCAACATTGGCCCAACCCTGGCCGCGTGGCTCCAAAAGCACGATGCGCCCACGTATGAGAGCATAGTCGCCGCGGACCGTGCTCACTACCACCGGTTCGGTTATGGCAACGCTATCGCGCAGGCATATAACCATACGATACTTCCCCTTAGTAGCTCTCGGGACAAGCGCATTCAAATAGCCTGGGGCGTGGCTGATTTTGTGCATCGGTTCGGACATCCGCCCGAGGGGATGTGGCTCGGTGAAACTGCTGTCGACTACGCAACCCTCTCTTTGCTGGCGGATGCCGGGATACGGTTCACCATCCTGGCGCCGTGGCAGGCGGCCTCCGCGATCGATATGAAGCAACCTTATATGGTCCCTCTCCCAAAGGGCAAATCCATCGCCGTCTTCTTCTTCGACGATCGGTTGAGCGCGGCCGTGTCATTCGACGATGCCGCGACCTCTAACGCCGATGTCTTTGCGGGCCAGTTACTCGCAACGGAGGTGGACCAGCTTAAAGCCGAGAAGGGCGAGCCGCAGCTATTGTTCATCGCCACCGATGGCGAGGCCTATGGCCACCATAAGCCGTTTCGCGACAAGTTTCTCAGCTATCTGCTAACTACCAGTGCGCCGCGAGAAGGGTTTGAGGTTGTGTCGTTGGCGCGGTATCTGCACCTGCATCCGCCGCAGCGTGAGGTTCTGCTCGAAGAGGATACTTCCTGGAGTTGCCACCACGGGGTCAAACGGTGGCGCGGCGCGTGCGATTGTGTCGAAGGCGGCGGTACCTGGAAATGGTACCTGCGGCATGCGCTCAACAAGCTGGCCAACAGGATCGACGATGCCTATCGAGGCCACGCGGCCGTCGTCTTCACGGAGCCCTGGAGAGTCCTCGACAATTACATCAAAGTCAGGCTGGGAGAGATCTCTCTCCAGGCGCTGTTCAAAAGCCACCAAATTGAGGATACCGCGGTCAACAGGCGCGACACGATGAGGCTCGTCGAAGCTCAGTATTACCGCCAGTTGATGTTCACCAGTTGCGGCTTCTTCTTCGACGATCTGGACCGCATCGAGCCGCGAAACAACATCGCCTTTGCGGCCAGAGCCATCGATTCGATGAGTGGGGTCGATCCCGAATGTTCGCTTGAAGACCAGTTCGTCAAGGACCTCGCGGCGGCGAAAAGCTGGAAGACGGGCCGAACCGGGGCGGAGATGTATACACAATTGGTCGCGAAGAGAAGACAAAGGTTGCAGCGCGCGAGCGTATTGTGTGGTTAGTATTGGTTGACACGGCGGCTCGGCTGCTGTATATTCTTCCGGCCGGCGTCACGCCGAGGCCGGAAAGGGGGTGAAGTTTCTGTGGATCTGTCGATAAGGAGCCTGGCGGAGAGAATACGAGATGTGCCGGATTTTCCTCAGAAAGGGGTTCTCTTCAAGGATGTAACCACCCTGCTAAAGGATCCCGAAGCATTCAAACTGGCCATCGAGAGACTTACTCATCCTTTTCGGGCTACGCCAGTAGACCTGGTTGTGGGCATGGAATCGCGCGGATTCATCTTCGGGGCGCCGCTGGCCTTTAATCTCGGAGCAGGCTTCGTGCCCGTGCGGAAGGTCGGCAAGCTGCCAGCGCCTGCTATTCGCGCCGAGTGCACCCTGGAATACGGCACGGCCACGCTGGAGATGCACGAGGATGCGATTCGGCCGGGGCAGAAGGTGCTCATCGTCGACGATCTCCTGGCGACAGGAGGCACCATCGAGGCAACGATCAACCTCATTGAACGTCTCGGGGGCGATATCGTCGCCGTCGCCTTCCTTATCGAGTTGACTTTTCTGAATGGCCGGGAGAAACTCCGGGGACGAGAGGTTGTAAGCCTGATTAGATATTGATTAGTTTACAACTCGCTCCTTCCTGTGCTATAATGCCAGGCAAATAGAATAGCGGGCGCGCTCTTATCCAGAGAGGTGGAGGGACTGGCCCTTTGAAGCCCGGCAACCGATCTATGGTCCGGCATTGGATGGCAAGAACGCCCTATCGGCGGTTGCTAGCCAATCCGATGACCTATGTTACGGTGCCAATTCCTACAGGATGCAACACATCCTGAAAGATGAGAGATGCAAGTCTTTGACGTGACTTCTCTCTCATACAGAGAAGTTATTTTTTTTGCTCTGAACAGGACGACGATAGAAGAGGACGACGATACTTGAAGACGTTATGGTGGGAAGACGGGCTCCTCAAACTGGTAGATCAAACCAGACTGCCTTTGGAATACGTCATCGTGGAATGCCGCACGCACCTGGATGTGGCGCGGGCGATCAGGGATATGATCGTGCGCGGCGCGCCGGCCATCGGCGTTGCCGCTGCCTTTGGGCTTGCCATCGGCGCGCGGCATAGCTCGGCGCATAGCAAAGACGAGTTTCTGGCCGAGCTAGCGCTGGTTTCGGAGACTTTGCGGCAAACGCGCCCGACAGCGGTGAATCTGGCCTGGGCCCTGGAAAGGATGGCTCGCGTCGGTAGATCGGCGGATGGAGACCTGAATGCGATCAGAAACGCTATGCTCGACGAGGCCAACATGATGGCCGTGGAAGATGAAGAGCGCAACCGAGCCATCGGCGCCTTCGGGGCGGGGCTGGTTAGGGACGGCGACACGATTCTCACCCATTGCAACGCGGGCGCGCTTGCAACCGTCGACTACGGCACCGCGTTGGGCGTCATTCGAGCGGCCCATGAGGATGGTAAACGCATTCACGTGCTGGTCGACGAAACGCGACCATTCTTACAAGGCGCACGTCTGACGGCGTGGGAGTTGCAGCAGGCAGGAATTCCGGCCACGCTCATCACGGATAATATGGCGGGGTATTTTATGAATCGTGGCCAGGTGAATCTTGTGGTTGTCGGGGCGGATAGGATCGCCGCGAATGGGGATGTGGCCAACAAGATCGGC
>JACPRP010000046.1 GCA_016189905.1 Chloroflexota bacterium
TATCAAGGCAGGCCGCGCTTCTCCATTTTTGGTATCGGAGAATACTCGTTCAAGCCCTTTAAGGTTGCAATCTCGGGATTGTATAAGAAGCCAACTTTTTCGATGGTCCTGCCGATTAATGGGCAGACAGTGCTCCTTGACGATACCTGCTACTTCCTCGGGTTCGATACCTATTTGGAGTGCCTGTTGACCGCAACTGTCCTCAATAGCCCTCCAGTCAGGCGGTTCTTGGGGTCTGTCGTTTTTACAGATGCAAAGCGGCCGTATACAAAGGAAGTGCTAATGCGTGTGGACCTTATCCAGGCTGCCCGCCTTTTGTCGTTCAGCGCACTCGCCGATGTTTGGGCCAGTGTTGGCTACGTGCCAAAGATGGAAGTCTTGGCGCGCGATTTTGACGAGTACAGGGAGCGGCTGTTGCTCTCAGGCAAAGCGCGGGATGTAATCCAGTATTCCCTTTTCTGAGCGCATCAAGGTCTGCTGTTCTTGACCAGGTCTATATTGCTCTTATTCCGGGCCACATCACTGTTCGTTGCTATCCCTTTTATGCTTTGCTAAAATAATGCAACGCTTAGAGCGGATCCGATAACTCTCGCGCTACGTGTCGGATGGGTGCTTAGAGGGAGGTAGGTCCTCATCAAGACCGGCTGGCAAGTGATCGACTCAAGGATCGGTCGCCGTTTGATTGTGCTGCTGCTTCTGCTAGCAGCATTCAGTTTGCGCGTCTACGGCCTTAACTGGGACGATGCGCACCTGTTCCATCCTGACGAGCGCTTCATCCTGATGGTGTCCCAGAAGCTGGCGCTGCCGAGTCCGCTGAGCCTGGCGACGTTGGCCGATCCCGGGTCGCCACTTAATCCTCAGTCCTTTGCCTATGGCTCGCTTTCCTTCTACCTGCTGGCGATTGTGACCCAGTTCCTGGCGAGGATCAGCCCGCTGGTCCAGCCCTGGACGGGGCACGCGATTCAGGTCAACCTCGACGATATGCGCCTGGTTGGGCGCACCATCTCGGCGCTGTTCGACACCGGCACGGTCCTGCTTACTTATCTGCTGGGCAGCAAGCTCTACAGCGGTCGAGTGGGCATGATCGCCGCCGCCTTCGTCGCCTTCTCGGTCATCAACATCCAACTGGCGCACTTCTACGCCTCCGACACCCTGCTGACGTTCTTCATCCTGCTGACGATGCTGGCAGCCCTGGGGCTTACCAGGGGGGCGGGCTTCAAGCGTTCGGCGTTGGTCGGGGGCGCCGTCGGCCTGGCGCTAGCGACCAAGGCCTCGGCGGCGCCGATCTGGCTGATCGTCATCGCGGCGCACGTCCTGCGAATGTTCGTCGACTGGCGTTGGCGGGATTCTCAGTCCACTACCCACGGATACGGTTTCACCACGGATCCTTCTGCGGAAGGACAGGGACGCCGAGACGAGGAGGTGGGGGATGTTGTAGCCGCTCCGCGCGGCGGAGCGCGGGACCGGTCTGGGTCTGAGTCATTGGTGATGGATACCTTACCGGATGGGGGGATGCGAGCCTCTACGCCATCCGGCGCTTTGATCGGCAGGGTCCCGGCCTGGCGAGAGCTTCGCGATACGATTCTCTCGCTGGTCGTCAGCGGCATCGTGGCGGCCGTCGTCTTCGTCGTCATCCAGCCCTATGTCATCATCGACTTCAAAACCTTTATACGTAATGTGGCCGAGCAGAGCGCCATGGTGCGCGGCATCGCCGACCTGCCGTATACGCGCCAATACATTGGCACTACGCCTTATCTCTATCACTTACAGAACCTCGTCGTCTGGGGACTCGGGATCCCGCTCGGCGCGCTGGTTGTGGGTGGGCTGGCGTATGTCCTTGGACGAACGTTGTCGAATCCACGCTGGCAGGACCTTTTGATGCTCTCGTGGGTGCTGCCGTATGCGGCGCTAACGGGCAGCTTCCACGCGAAGTTCGTGCGCTACCTGTTGCCGATGGTGCCATTCCTTTCAATCTTTGCCGCGACGCTGCTCGTCGCCCTCTGGGTGCATCTGGGAAGGGACGCGGCGCAAAAGGCGAGTGTCAGCGCTGAAGGACCCGGATCGGCGGACGTTTTATCCCGGGGCCGCCGTGCTCTTTGGCGGGTGCCGGCGCAGCGAGTCCTCGACGGGCTTTCCAGGGCCAGAACCCCGACCTTCGTCATCGTTGCGCTGGTGATCGCCATCCCCACCGTGTTCTACGCGGTGGCTTTTGTGAACATCTACTCCGTGCCGCACACGGCGGTGCAGGGCTCGAAGTGGATTTATAGTAACGTGCTGAAAGGCTCAAGCATCGCCATCGAGCATTGGGAAGAAGGGATGCCTGTCCCACTTAACGATGGCAAAGAAGCGCTCTCGGCCGGCGGCCAGGGATATCGCACGAACGTGCTGGAGCTATACGAGGTAGACGGACCGGCTAAGCTGAATCATATCGTCGACAGGCTGGTCTCCTCCGACTATATCATCTTCTTCAGCAATCGGCTGTACTCGACTATCCCCCGCCTTCCCGAGCGCTATCCGTTGACGACCAGGTATTACCACTTGCTGTTCGGGGAGCAGTTGGGATTCGAGCTCGAGGCCGCTTTCACCTCTTACCCCAACCTTTTCGGGGTAGCCACCGTCGACGACACGTTTGGCGAGGCTCACCTGCCGGTGCCAGCGAAATTGCGGGACTTTCAGCCCGCGCCGATCACCCTGAACCTGGGAAAGGCGGACGAGAGCCTGACGGTTTACGACCATCCGAAGGTTCTCGTGTTCAAAAAGACCGAGAAGCTGACGGCCGCAGAACTGGCCAATCGTTTGGGAGGCGATGGCCAGTCCGCACCTCTCCAAAAGACGGGCCTGCTGCTGTCGGGTGAGCAGCGGCGGAAGATGACCTCGGGCGGCACGTTTCGCGACATTTTCGACCGCGACGGGCTTAAAAATCAGATCCCCATAATCGTCTGGGTGGTCCTCGTGCAGTTGCTCGGCCTGGTGGCGATGCCCATCGCGTTTCGGGCGCTGGGTGGATTGCCTGATAGGGGATACGGCGTGGCCAAGGCGCTGGGCATCCTGCTCCTGGCGTGGTCGACGTGGATCGTCGCCAGCGTCGGATTGTTGCCGAATAGCCGGGAAACAGTCATCCTGATGCTACTGCTCGTGTTGTCGGTGGGCATCGGGCTGTTTCTCTGGCAGCGCTCGCGGCTGATCGCGTTCTGGCGGGCGAAGCTGGGACTCATAGTCCTCAGCGAGCTTGTTTTCTGGGGCGCTTTCGCGCTGTTCCTCGGCATCAGGATGGCGAATCCTGACCTCTGGCACCCGTATCGCGGCGGAGAGAAGCCGATGGACCTGGCGTACCTGATGGCCGTCCTCAAGAGCGCTCAGTTCCCGCCGTACGATCCTTGGTTTGCCGGCGGCTATATGAACTACTATTACTTCGGCCAGGTGATCGTCGGGACGCTCATCAAGCTCTCGGGGATCGTGCCGACCACGGCCTACAATCTCGCGATCCCGACGCTGTTTGCGCTCGCGGCAAGTGGCGCGTTCTCGCTGACGCACGCGCTGGCGACGAAGCCAGGAGAGAACCGTCTCGACCCTGGCGCGGTGCTGACCGGGCTGGGCGGCGCCGCATTCGCCCTGTTGCTGGGAAACCTGGGCGGCGCTCTGCAGATACTGGAAAAGATCGCGCAGATCGGCGCCGCCGGCGATGGCGCCGGCCCGCCGACGCCGATTTCCCTTTGGTCCCTCGCCAACGGCTTCCGACTTGTCGTGAGCCGCGCGAAGGCGATCGACATCCCGAGCGACTGGTATTGGGGGAGCACGAGGGTCATCGAAGGGACGATCAACGAGTTCCCGTTTTTCACGTTTCTCTATGCCGACCTGCACGCCCATTTGATCGCCCTGGCGTTCACGCTGCTCGCGCTGGCGTTCGCCGTTCACTTCGTGAAGGCGAGGTCTCTGTCGGCCTGGTCGATAGGGCTGGCCGCGCTGGTCCTGGGCTCGCTATACGTCACGAACTCCTGGGACTTCCCGACCTACGCGCTGGTCCTGGGCGCGGCGATCCTGCTGTCGTGGTATCAGGGCAGACCTGCTGATTGGCGAGGTCTTTTGCGGCGTGCTCTTGCAGTGGTGGCGCTTGGGGCGCTCGCCATCCTGCTTTACCTGCCGTTCCACCGCAGCTTTCAGTCGTTCTACTTCGGCGTGCAGCCATTTCCCGATAAGTCGAGCCTAGCCGCCTACCTGGTGGTCAACGGTCTGTTTATCTTTATATTATTGAGCTTCCTCATATCGGACGTGGTAAAATCGTATGGCGATGCCGCGAGCCTGAGAACGATCCGTCTCGTCGTCGGCAGTGCGGGGCGCGGCGAGCGGCTGGCGCGGCTTTACCCCCGCCTTGTGAAAGGCGTTAGTTGGCGCTCGCTCGACCGATTGGCTTTGATCGCGGCCTGCCTGGCCATTCTGTCGCTCCTGGTGCGCATGAATCTTCAGGTCGTGGCCTTGCTGGCGGGAATGCTGCTTCTGGCGCTCATGTTATTGGCGAAGCGCACGCGCCCGGCCGAGGAGATGTTCGTGATTGGCCTGATCGTCGTCGGACTCGTTCTCGGCATCGGGGTCGAATTCGTCGTCATCAAAGGCGATGTTGGCCGGATGAACACCGTTTTTAAGTTCTACTTGCAGGTGTGGACGCTGTGGTCGATTGCCGGCGCCCTGGCGGTTCGCTGGGTGCTGCGGCAAGCGGTCGTGCCGCGCCTGCGCTGGCGCGGGCGCATCTGGCTGGGAGCGCTCACGCTTCTCGTCGCCAGCGCGGGCGTTTATCCAGTGGTTGCCACGCGGGCAAGGGTGACCGACCGCTTCGACAACGGCATCGCCCCGACGCTCGACGGAACGGCCTTTATGCGCACCGGGGTTTATCGAGATCAGCCTGGCCCCATCGATCTGGCCAGCGATCTCAAGGCGATTCTTTGGATTCAGGATAACGTCGTGGGGTCGCCGGTTATGCTCGAGGGGCGGGCCCCGCTTTATAGCTGGGGCAGCCGCGTGTCGATCTACACCGGCCTGCCGACTGTGCTCGGGTGGGACTGGCACCAGAAACAGCAGCGCTGGGGCTATCAGTGGATGGTCGATAAGCGCGCCGGCGATGTCGCGACGATGTATAATACCCTGTCGCCGGAGCAGGCGATGGGGCTGCTGAAGGAATACGGCGTGTCCTACATTTACGTCGGCGAGCTCGAGCGGAGATACTACTCCGCGCCCGGGTTGCAGAAGTTCGACGCGATGGTTGGCCGTGATCTCGACGTCGTGTACGACGCGGACGGGGTAAGAATCTACAGGCTGAAAGGATAGATCGTGTACGAGGCCATGATCTGGTGGTTAGTGGTGGAGGCGTTGGGCATCGCCACGCTCCCCGCCTCGGCGTATCTGTTTAGGCACCTGCCGGACAGAGGCTATGGGCTGTCCAAAGCCATCGGCATCATTTTGCCCGCGTACATTTTCTGGCTCCTCGCCAGCGTGGGTGCGCTGGATAATGCGCGAGCGTCGATAGCGCTGGTGGTGGCTACGTTGGGCATAACCGCCTGGGTGGCGGCGGGCGAAGGCCGGCGCGAGGTGGCGAGGCTGTGGCGAGAACGGCGTGAGTTAGTGATAGTCGTCGAGGTGCTGTTTGCGCTCGCCTTTGGCGCGTGGTGCGTCGTGCGCGCCTACAATCCCGAGATAGCCGCGACCGAGAAGCCGATGGAGATCACCTTCCTGAATGGCGTGTTGCGGAGCGAGACGTTCCCCCCGGTGGACCCATGGCTTTCGGGATACTCCATCAGCTACTACTATTTCGGTTACGTGATGATGGCAATGCTGGCGAAGCTGACGAGCGTGCCATCGGCGATCGCCTTCAACCTGGCCATCGCGCTGCTCTTCGCGCTGACGGTGGTCGGCGCCTTCACTCTCGCCTACGATCTGGCGGCCGGCAGGCTCAAGTCCAACGCCGGGCGAGGATTTCCCCGGGGCCCGGTAGCCTGCGGCTTGCTCGGCTCGCTTTTCGTCGCGGTGATGGGGAATCTGGAAGGCCTGCTGGAGTTCACTTATGCTCGCGCCGCTTTGCCGCTTTCCTTCTGGCAGTGGCTGAATATTCAGAACCTGGACAAGCCGTACCTGAGCCAGAAATGGTATCCTACCGACTGGTACTGGTGGTTCAGGGCCTCGCGAGTGATCGGCGATTTCGACGCGACGACGAAGGCCGCGCGTGACTACACCATCAATGAGTTTCCCTTTTTCAGCTTCTTGCTGGGCGATCTGCACCCGCACGTTCTCGCGCTGCCTTTCGCCTTTGTGGCCCTCGGCCTGGCGCTCAGCCTGCTGAAGTCCAACGAGGAGATCAGTTTGCGCGGGCTTCTCCAGAAGCCATCGAGTTTCGCGCTCTGGAGCGTGATTATCGGCGGCCTCGGTTTCCTGAATAGCTGGGATATGCCGACGTATCTGGTGGTTCTGACGTTGGCCTTTGCGCTCAACAGGAGGCTCGCCGGGCGTGAATGGATCAAAGAGAGCGTCTTGTTCGGTCTGGCATTGCTCGTCGCCAGCATGGTCCTTTACGCGCCTTTCTATCTTGGCTTCAGCTCGCAGGTGAAAGGGCTGGGGATCGTGCTGCAGCGAACCAGGCTGCACCAATTCCTGGTCTTCTGGGGTCCTTTCCTTTTCTTCGCGGTGGCTTTTCTGGTGATCAAGTTTGGGGAATTGTATGGCAAGGGGCCGCGTTTCACCACGGATCCTTCTGCGGAAGGACGGAGACACGGAGAGGACGAGAATGTAGGGCACGGGAATGTAGCCGCTCCGCACCGCGGAGCGCGGGACCGGTCGGAGTCTGAGGTGTTGGTACTGGCTAGTCGTGCCGGGGTGGCGGAGATGGCAATCCATCCTGCCAGGGCCGGGGTGCCCGCGCTCGTATTCATCGGTCTGCTCATCGTCGCATCGGCGGCGGCCCTGGTCGCGTTCAAGGCGACGGCGCTGGTGGCCCTCGTGCCGATCGTTCTGGCAGCTTACCGCTTGCTGGCGGCTCGGGAATGGGTCGGACGTGAGCGAGAAGAGGTCTTCGTCGTGCTGCTGATCTTCGCGGGAATGGGCCTGCTCGCCATTATCGAGCTCATCTTCGTCCTCGATTTCTTCGGCAATCGGATGAACACCGTGTTCAAGGTGTATTATCAGGCCTGGCAGATGTTGGCTGTTGCCAGCGCCTACGTGGTATACTGTCTCCTGCGTCGACGGTGGCCGATGCCAGTGGGCTGGCTCTTTCGCGGCGGTGGTCTGCTGGCTTTCGCCATCGCCGTTTTACTGGCAGTCGGGTCTCTGGCTTATCCTGTCGCCGCGACGTTAGCGAAGACAGGGGAGTTCGCGGGGAGGCCCGTGCTCGATGGCATGGCGTTCATGGCTAATAGTGAGCGAGGCGATTACGCGGCCATCAACTGGCTCAATCAGAACGTGGTGGGCACGCCGGTGATTCTCGAAGGGGTCGGCGGCTCGTATTCCCAGTTCGGACGCGTCTCGGCCTTCACGGGACTGCCGACCGTCGTAGGCTGGGATGGCCACGAGCTGCAGTGGCGTGGAACGGGCGAGGAAGCGGGAAAGAGGAAGTCTGATGTCGCGACGATTTACCAGACCCCCGACGAGCAAACGGCGCGGTCGCTGTTGGCGAAGTACGGTGTCACCTACGTGTACGTGGGACGCCTGGAGCGTGAGACCTACGGCAGAACCGGTGGCATCGACACGATTGCCAGGCTGGGCGAGGTCGTTTACCGCACCGGCGATGTTACCATTTATAAGGTGAGGTCGGATTAGTAATGGCAGTGACCGTCCTCCAACGACGTTCTACCGCCACCCCATTGGTGTTCACGCTGGATCAGGCGTTGTACGCCGCGGTGTTTGCGGTGGCGTTGCTCTTGAGAATCTGGCATCTCGGCTCCATCCCTCTGGACACGGTCGAGAGTGGTGCCGCGTTGCGGTCATGGTCTATCTACGCCGGTGGATCGGCCGCCGCGCAAGGAAGCCCGCTGTTGACCTATTTGAATGCGCTCATCTTCTTCGTGTTCGGGGCTAGCGATGCCAGCGCCCGAGCAGTCCCGTCGCTGGTCGGCGCCGCAATGGTCGTGCTGCCCTATTTTGGCAGGCAATACATCGGCCGATATGCCGCCTTAATGGCGGCTGTTCTGCTGGCGTTCTCTCCCACCATGGTGTACTTCTCGCGCTACGTGGGGGCGGCGACGCTGGTCGCTGCTCTTTCGCTTGGCCTGGTGTTCGGCTTCATCCATTACGTGCGCGCGCGTACAATTGGCGAAATAGCGGCGCGGCGTGAGGGGCCAAAGCACGGGGCGGACTTCTATCTCTGGCTGACCGCGGTGCTGCTGGGGCTCCTGTTGAGCAGTGGCGGGATAGCCTACCTCAACGTTTTGGTGCTGGCCACCTTCCCGCTGGGCCTCGCTCTTTTACGGCAGTTTTCGTCGGTTTTGCCCGGTGTTGGTGATCTGCCGTCCTTCGCCGACATGTGGCCAGGGGCGAACAGGGCGCGAACGTGGGCCGTCATCTTCGTGGCGACGCTAGGCGTTGGCGCGACGGGCGGCCTGGCCAATCTGCACGGCATCCAGGAGGCGACGGCCGATGCGATTTCGCAGTGGTGGCGGACAGAGGCCATCAGCTCATCCTATGTTCAGTTGCTCCTGGTTTACGAGACGCTTATCGTCGTGTTCGCCGCGGTCAACGTGTTCTACTCCACCGCAAGAAAAAGAGTCTACTACTGGTTCATGGTCTGGTGGGCCGGGGCGTCGCTCGTGCTCCTGACCTTCGCGCCCGAGAAATCCGCGGCGTTCGTCGTGCAGCCGCTGGTGCCGATCACGCTGTTGGCGGCAGATCTCATTGGGCGCTTGCTCGCATGGTTTGTGGATACGAGGCCGTCGGTCGGGCTTGGCGTGCTCGCGCTGGTTTCGCTGCCACCGCTGCTGCTTTTGGGCTTCGTGTTGAGCAGGTTTTCTCTGCCGGCAGAAAGCAGCATTCCACTCGCGTTTGCCGCAATTCCGATATCTGTGATAGTATTGGCCATTGTGGGCTCGGTGTACTGGAGGGGCACCGCTTACGCAACTCATCTTTGGGGTGTGCTGTGGCTAGGGATTCTGTTTGTCGTCACGGTACACGCGATGGCGAACCTGAGCCTTCAGCCGGACGCGAACCCGTCGGAGTTGCTTAGAGGCAAGGTCATTACCCCGGATATAAGGAATCTCGTTTTTGATGTGGATCGTGTGCGTGATAGCGCCGTCGACCAGGGAAGGAAGGGCGACGTCGTGGTCGCCGACCCATCTCAGCGGGATGTTCTTGGATGGTATTTGCGTCAGCACAATCCTAAGTTTTCCGATTCGAAGTTCCCTTCGACGGACGGGCGGCCCCTGGTGATCCTCGGGCGCCCCGACGTGCAACTGCCGCCCGGGGAGTGGGCGATGCAGCGGTACTCCATCGGCGTGTCGTCGCGGCCGAATCTGGCTGATTTCCGCCAGGTCTGGCGCTGGTTGATCTACCGAGAAGCGCCGCTTCCCGCGACGTACGACAGCGTGGTGATGTATGTTTCTCTTTGAGAGGTGGTATCTTGGCAGTTATCGATGAGAAGCCGGAAACCGTCGCGGATAGCACTTCCGAAAGACGTCTGGCCGTCGATCTCCATCTCAGTCGGGAAAGCTGGGCCTATATCGTGCTGATAGCCATCGCCGCCGCGCTGCGGTTCTGGGACCTGGGCACGCGAATGCTCCACCACGACGAGAGCCTGCACGCCGTCTATTCCTGGTACCTGTACAACGGTCGTGGGTACAAGCACGATCCGATGATGCACGGGCCATTCAAGTTCCACATCGACGCGTTAATGTACTTCGTGCTTGGCGTAAGCGACGCGGTGTCTCGCGTGGCCCCGGCGATCTTCGGCACCGCCCTGGTCGGGCTGCCATACCTGTTGCGAAACCGTCTGGGCAAGTCAGCGGCCCTGGTGGCGGCTTTTCTTTTGACCTTCTCTCCATCTTTCCTTTATTACTCCCGCTTCATACGCGATGATATCTTCATCGTCACCTGGACCATCCTTCTGGTCATCCTTATGTTCCGCTATTTCGAGAACAGGCGACCGCTCTACCTGTATCTGCTGGCGGCCGTCCTCAGCCTATCGTTCACGACGATGGAGAACACATACATAACGCTGGCCATCTTCGGCTCCTACCTGATGCTAACCACGGGCCTCGACGTGTTGAAGCTGCTGCGCTCGCGCGCGCCGCTCAGAGCAGATACTGACGTGATGGTGTTGTTCGGGACCTTCTTGCTGCCGCTGGTGACCGGGTTTGCCGCCAAGGGAGAGTCGCTGCTGAAGCTTGCCCCGCTGTCGGCGGGCGAGATCGCCTACTTCGCCGCGATATTCGTGGTTCTGCTGGCCATTTCGATTTACTTTGGCTTGAGGTGGAACTCGCGGATCTGGCCCCAGTGCGCATTGATCTTCTGGGGCATCTACATCACGCTGTACACGACGGTCTTCGGGAATCCGGAGGGGTTTGCCACCGGCGCCGTCGGCGGGCTGAAGTACTGGCTGGAGCAGCAGGGAGTGGCGCGCGGCGATCAGCCCTGGTACTACTACCTGGTGCTGCTGCCGATATATGAGTTCGTGCCGATAATCTTCGGCTTGGGCGCGCTGGTCTTCTTTGCTCGCAAGCGAGATCGCTTCATCGGTTTCTTGATCTACTGGCTTTTCGGCAGCTTGGCGCTCTATGGCTGGGCGGCTGAGAAGATGCCCTGGCTGGTCGTTCATATGGCCCTGCCGATGATTCTGCTGGCGGCCGTGGGCATCGGGCGCTTGATCGATGCACCTGGATTGCGCAGGGCCCTGCGCCGCGACGTCGCGTATCTCGCCATCCTCGCCATCCTTGCCGTGTTCGTCCTCTACTCCGTGTTGAGCCGTCTGCAAGGGATGGCGGGGCTGACGCCAATCCTGCGGCAGCAGCAGAGCCTGCGGAGCATTGTCCTGGCGCTACTGCTACTGGCC
Source organism: Chloroflexota bacterium (assembly GCA_016189905.1). GTDB lineage: Bacteria > Chloroflexota > UBA6077 > FW602-bin22 > JACPRP01 > JACPRP01. The sequence goes on from JACPRP010000046.1 coordinate 11,018, forward strand.
CTGTTGGGAGGTGCGGTGTACGTGGGCCGCAGGCTGGGTTTGCGACCTTCTTTGCAGGTCGTCGCGCTGGCGGCATTCGTCGTGCTCACGCCTTTCTCGATGCACGCCGCCTGGCAGGTGACGTACCTCAATGGCGATGTGCCCGTCGAAATGATGGTCTATACTCAGACGTCGCCTGACGTCGGCCGTGTGATGAAGGAGATCGAGCGGATCGGCTTCCGCACCGGAACCGGCCAGGACCTGAAGGTTGCTTACGATTCTGATGTGTCCTGGCCGTTCGAGTGGTATCTGAGGGATTATAAGAGCCGCAGCTTCTATGGCGAAGGGATGCCCCCCGTCGATGCGCCGGTCGTCCTCGTGGGCTTCGACAACGACCACGACAGCAAGGTCAGGCCAGCGCTGACGGCAAACTACGTTGGCCAGAGGTACAAGCTGCGCTGGTGGTTCCCCGAGGATTACCGGGGGATGACCTTCCAACGCATCTGGCAGGGGATCACCGAGCCGGCGCTGCGAGCCAAGCTAAGGAGCTTCTTCTTATATCGTGAGCCGTTCAGCCCGCTCGGCTCGACGGACTTCATGCTTTACGTGAGAAAGGATCTTGCAGAAGGGCCGTGGGCCGTGAAGACGGGCAGCGGTGTGGTGAGCGCGACCGCGCCGCAGCCAGTGGCCGATCCTTACGTGGCAAGCGCCAGGCAGTTGACTGGCGTTGAGACGTGGGGAAGCAAAGGCGCCGCAGCAGGGCAGTTCCAGGAGCCGAAAGGCCTGGCGGTCGGGCCCGATGGATCGGTTTATGTGCTGGATACCGGCAATAACCGCGTGCAGAAGCTTGACGCCCAGGGGAAGTTTGTGCTAGCGTGGGGTGAGAAGGGACAGGGCGACGGCGATTTCGCCGAGCCCTGGGGCATCGCCGTGGACGAGGAAGGCGTCGTCTACGTCGCCGACACCTGGAACCACCGCATTCAGCGTTTCGATGCGAACGGCAGCTTCATCGGCAAGTGGGGGCAATTCGCGAACGTGGCCGATGCCGTTGCGGCGCCGGGCGGCTTCTTTGGGCCACGAGGAATAGCCGTCGGCGCCGATGGGTTTGTCTATGTGACCGATACGGGCAACCATCGAGTGCAAAAGTTCGACCGCAATGGCAGCTTCGTCGCGAGCGCCGGGGGCCGGGGCGCGGCCCCCGGGCAATTCAACGAGCCAGTTGGCGTCGCCTCGGAACGCGACGGCAGTCTCCTGGTCGCCGATACCTGGAACCGGCGGGTGCAGGTGTTGGACGCCGACCTGAAGCCCGTGAGGCAGTGGTCCGTGGGCGGATGGACGAGCAACTCCGTGCTCGACAAACCCTACGTCGCGACCGATTTGCAGGGCAATGTCTTTGCCAGCGATCCGGAGAACAACCGCGTGCTGCAGTTTGCCGCCGATGGATCGATCGTGGCCGCCTGGGGCAGATCCGGTTCCGACCTGCCATCGCTGCGGCTGCCGACAGGGGTGGCGTTGGATTCGGCCGGGCGCGTGCTGGTGGCAGACAGCTTGAACAACAGGGTGTTGCGATTCGCGCCGCTCCGTTAGATAGGAGAACTGGGTGCTCAATAAAGCCAAAATAGTTGGCGTTGTCCTCGCGCTGGTCTTTCTCGGAATTGCTCTTTGGAAAATTGACATAACTGAGCTTGGCAACACGATTGCTTCAGCCGATTACCGCTTCGTGGCTCCCGCGGCCCTCTTGACTTTTCTGGGCTACGTCTGGAGAACCTATCGCTGGAAGCGGATACTGCATCCCACTCAGAGCATCCCCGTCCGCCGCCTTTTCCCCGTGTTGATGATCGGGTTTATGGCCAACAACGTCCTGCCGGCGCGCGTGGGTGAATTCGTGCGGGCTTACACGCTTCACAAACAGGAGGCCGTGAGCAAGAGTTCGGGGCTGGCCACCATCTTCCTGGAGAGGGTTTGCGACGGCCTCACGCTGGTGATGTTCCTCGCCGTCTTGTCGCTGTCGTTCCCGCTGCCGCCATGGGGAACCGAGGCGGCCTACTTCGCCTCGGCGGTGTTCCTTTGCGTTGGCGTCTTCATCCTGGCGGTGCTTCTGTGGGAGGATCTGGCGCTAACGGTGGTCCGCCTGTGCGCACAGCCTTTTCCAGACCGCCTGGGGATATGGCTGCTGTCTAAGACCAGCTTCTTTATCGATGGCCTGCGGGCCCTGCGGCGTCGGCGGGCGGTGCTCGTGATCGTCGCGTCCTCGCTGGTGGTCTGGGTTCTTGAAGCGACATCCTACTATCTTATTATCCGCGGATTCGCCGTTCCGTTATCGGGGCTCACGCTGGTGCTGGCGGCGATCTTTCTGCTGGTTATGGTGAACCTCGGCACGATGCTGCCGTCAGCTCCCGGCTATGTTGGAACCTTCCAGTTGTTCGGGGTGCTGGCGCTGAGCGCATTCGACGTGAAGCGTGAGGTAGCCTTGAGCATCGCCCTGGTCTCGCATTCGATGCAATACGTGCTGGTGACCGCCATCGGCCTGTTCTTTTTCTGGAAGCAGAATCTATCGCTGCGAAAGATCGGTAGTGACGCTATCAAATTGACTGATTGAGTGGTGTTGATGCGACGATGGCAGATATGGGTTGGGTTAATAGTAAGCCTGTTTTTCCTGGTCTGGGCGCTCCGCCAGGTGAACAGCTTCGGCGAGGTGTGGGCGGCGCTGGCCAGCGCCAATTACGTGCTGATCGTGCCTGCGCTGGCGGCTTACTTCTTAGGGGTATGGTTTCGCGCACTGCGCTGGAGATGCCTGCTGACGCCGTTGAGAAACATACCGGCCGGCCGTCTCTTTCCGGTCGTCGTCATCGGGTACATGGCAAACGACGTCCTCCCCGCCCGGATGGGCGAGCTCGTGCGCGCTTATGTGCTTGCCAAGGAGGAGGGAATAAGCAAGAGCTCCAGCCTCGCCACGATCTTCATCGAGCGGGTATTCGACGGCATCGTGCTTCTCCTGTTTGCCGTCGTGGTGTCGCTTTTCGTCCCACTCGATGAGGGGTTGACAACCATCGTTCGCATCGCGGCGGTTATCTTTCTGCTGGCCGTCGTCGGCTTCTTCAGCCTGGCATTCTGGCCGAACACGGCAACGCGGGGGATTGCGCTCGCCACGAAAGCGCTGCCACCGGGCGTGCGGCCGCGAATCAACGAGATTGGGGTCTCTTTTGTCGATGGCCTGCAGGCTTTGCTGCAGGGCAGGCTCCTGGTTAGCGCGCTCGCGCTATCTATCGTCGCGTGGCTGTGTGAGGCAACGATGTATTACATTATCGGCGTGGGTTTCGCGCTGAGCCAGCCGTTCTACGTGTTCGTCCTCAACACAGTTGTGGCTAATCTCGGCACGATGGTGCCCTCGTCGCCAGGGTACGTGGGAACTTTCGAGGCGCTTTCAGTTTTCACGCTGGGTTTGTTTAAGGTGAATCCGGATCTGGCGATGAGCTACACGCTGGTCCTGCACGTCGTCTTACTGGTTCCGGTGACCCTGCTGGGTTTCTTCTATCTATGGCGGCACCATTTGTCCCTGGCGGTCATTCGTCGCCAGCCGATCGTCACGAACGCTAATCTTAACGAGGAGAGGTCGGGATGACAAAGATCACGGTGATTGGTGGAGGGATCACTGGTCTCACCGCAGCGTACGAGCTCTCTAAGAGTGGCTTCCAGGTAACGGTGATCGAGCAGGATGAGAACCTTGGCGGCCAGGCGGGCACTTTTCGGCTGGAGAATGCCCTGCTGGAGAAGTACTACCACCACCTCTTTAGCAGCGATGCGCACATAATCGGCCTGATCGATGAACTGGGGCTGCGGGGCAAGCTGCTATGGCTCGACTCGCGAACGGGTGTCTTCCATAAGGGGAGAATCTATCCTTTCGTCAGCCCGGTCGACCTGTTACGGTTCGAGCCGCTCAGCATTGCTGACCGCGTCCGCCTGGGACTGATGTATCTTCGCCTCCGGCGGTTCAAGGATTGGCACCGCCTGGAACAGATCACCGCCAGGGACTGGGTGATCCACCACGGCAGCCGACGCATTTACGACGTGCTCTGGGGGCCGCTGCTGCGCGGTAAGTTTGCCGAAGCCGCCGACGAGGTTTCGATGACGTGGCTTTGGGGCAAGATAAGTTTGCGGGGCAGCTCTCGATCCAGGGATATGACGAGGGAGAAGCTGGGCTATCTCGCGGGTAGCTTCCAGGTCATAATCGATGCCCTGGCCCAGGCCGTTCGCGACCGAGGTGGCGAGATCTGGACAGGGGTCAGGGCGAAGCGTGTGCTGGTAGAAGGAAACAGGGTGCAGGGTCTGGAGCTCGAGCCTGCTAACGGCTCGATTGATGCGGCGACGCCGGTTCCGCGGGCCATTCATTGCGACAGCGTGATCGCCACGGTGCCCTCTCACACGTTCCTGAAAATCGTTCCAGAAATCCCCGAGCGCTACGCGGATAAGCTGCGAAAGGTGCGCTACCAGGTCGCGATCTGTGTTATACTGGAATTAGCTCGATCGCTCAGTCGCATTTACTGGCTGAACATCAGCGAAGAGAGCTTCCCTTTCGTCGGCGTGATCGAGCACACCAACCTGGTCCCGCCCAGTGAATACGGCGGAAATAACGTGGTATACGTCACGAACTACGTGTCGCCGTCAGACCCGATACTCGGATTGGCGGCCGACGAGGTCGTGCGCTCTTATCTGCCTTTTCTGCGCAAGATAAATGCTTCGTTTGAGGAGAGCTGGATTAGAAGCTACCGCGTCTATCGCGACGAGAGCGGCCAGCCGATAGTGGTGACGGGCTATTCAGAAGAGATTCCGTCGCACGAAACTCCGGTGGCTGGACTGTATCTCGCCAACACTACCCAGATTTACCCGGAGGATCGCGGCACTAATTACAGCGTCCGCCTCGGCCAGGATATAAGTGCAATCGTCCGTTCAGCGTTCTAACGATCAGGAACGCTTGACTACCTTTGTCTAGAGGTTTCTTAAATGATGGATATCTGCGTCATCGGTATTGGTTATGTGGGGTTGGTCACCAGCACTTGCTTCGCGGACTTGGGCAACAAGGTCTTCTGTCTAGATACGAATGAAGAGAAGATCGAGGCCCTGAAAAAGGGCATATTGCCTATCTTTGAGCCGGGACTTGAGGAGCTGGTCGTGAGGAACTATCAATCATCGCGACTGGTTTTCACCACGGACTACGACGAGGCGGTCGGCCAGGCCGGTGTAGTTCTCATCGCCGTCGGCACCCCGTCCGGGAAGGAAGGGGAAGCTGATCTGCACTACGTCGAGGCCGCCGCGGCGGGGGTCGCTCGGTCGATGACGAAACCGGTCGTCGTCGTCAACAAGAGCACCGTGCCGATCGGCTCCGGCGATTTCGTGGTCAACGTCATCAGGAAGAACTTGACCAAAGACTTAGACTTCGCGGTCGTCTCGAACCCCGAGTTCCTTAGAGAGGGCTCGGCGGTATACGATTTCATGAACCCAGACCGCGTTGTGCTCGGCGCGACAGACAGAGCGGCGGCGGATACTGTGGCCGAGCTCTACAGTTCCTTAAAATGCCCGGTGCTGATTACCGATCTGCGCACCGCCGAGATGATCAAATACGCTTCCAACGCGTTTCTGGCAACGCGCGTCTCGTTCATCAACGAGATCTCGCGGATATGCGAGCGCCTGGGCGCCGATGTCAAGCAGGTGGCGTTGGGCATGGGCTACGACCGCCGCATCGGGCACGCCTTTCTCGATGCCGGGCTAGGCTGGGGCGGAAGCTGTTTCCCCAAGGATGTGAAGGCCCTCGAGCATATGGGTGCGATGAACGGCTGCCATCCGCAATTGCTGCGCGCGGTGATGGAGATTAACAAGGACCAGCGCCGACACCTCGTGCAGAAGGTGCGCGAGGCCCTGGGAACGCTGCAGGATCGGAAGATCGGCGTGTTGGGACTCTCTTTCAAGCCGAACACCGACGATATGCGTGAGGCCCCGTCCATCGAGGTCGTGCACCTCTTGCAGCACGAGGGCGCCGTGGTCAAGGCCTACGATCCCGTCGCTCAAGCTGTTGCCAATCACTACCTGACCGGAGTGGAATACTGCCAGAATCCCTATGAACTGGCACGTGGTGCCGATGCCTTGGTCGTGGTGACTGAATGGAACGAGTTCAAGCGTCTGGATATGAGCAGGATCAAATCGATTATGCGCCAGCCGGTGGTGGTCGATGGGAGAAACATCTACGATCCAGCGGTAATGCGGCAGCAAGGGTTCGTTTATCTGTCGATGGGCAGGTAGCCCGGTTCAAGCTTGAATTCATTACTCCCGAGTTGTATAATTAGCACCGGCTTAGACTGCCCAGGATAAGAGCCTATCCGATAACTCTCACCCGTAGCGCGGGGGCTTGTCTCCCGCCGGGGCGCGGGCTCACCCCGTAGCCCCCGCGCCATGTTGTTGGGTAGGCACTTACGTAGCGACGGAGCTGACGACGTTGTCGGCACGTCTGAGCGAATCGCCTGGCGTAGGAGAAGGTAAGTTGGGCAAAATCACACTGAAGTTTAATGACAAGGAAGTCCAGGGTGAATCCGGCATGACCGTGCTGGAGGTGGCACGAAGCGGTGGCCTGTACATCCCCACCCTGTGTGCCGAGCCCGATCTCAAGCCCTATGGTGGCTGTCGTCTATGTCTCGTGGAGATCGAGAAGATGCGGGGGCTGCTAACGGCGTGCACTACGCCCGCGCGGGACGGAATGATCGTAAAGCTCGATACCCCTTACGTACAGCGCATCCGGCGACAGGTGGTCGAGCTTATCGTCTCCGATCACCCCAGCGATTGTTTGATGTGTCCTCGTGACCCCCACTGCCCGCGCTTCAATGTCTGTCTGCGCGACGACGTCGTCAGCCCCCGCTGCGTGGTCTGCCCCCGCAACGGCACCTGTGAGCTGCAGCAGATTGTCGAGTTCGTTGGCCTCAAGGAGATGCGCTATCGGCTCGCTCATCGGGAGACAGACCTCGATACGAGCAACCACTTCTTCTACAGAGATCACGACAAGTGCATTCTCTGCACCCGTTGCGTGCGCGTCTGTGAAGAGGTACAGGGAGTCGCGGCAATCGATCTCGGTTATCGTGGCAGGCACGCCAGGATCGTTACGGCCCTCGACGGGCCGCTAGCCGGGAGCAACTGCGAATCGTGCGGGCAATGCATGGCCAGATGCCCCGTTGGCGCCATCGTCGTCAAGAATTATCGCGGGGAGCCGCAGCGCGAGGTCAAGACTGTGTGCCCCTACTGCGGCGTTGGCTGCTCGCTTTACTTACAGATTAAAGATGAGAAGATAATCGGCGTCCGCGGCGATCGTGCGGGCGCGGCGAATCGCGGAAGCCTCTGCGTGAAGGGCCAGTTCGGACACGAGTTCGTCAATCACGCCGATCGGCTGACGACCCCGCTGATAAAGAAGAACGGGGAGTTCGTCGAGGCAGATTGGCACGAGGCGATCGAGCTCGTGGCTACGAAGCTGGTCGAGAATCGTGGAAAGTTCGCTGGCCTGTCCTCGGCCAAGTGTACGAACGAAGAGAACTACCTGTTCCAGAAGTTTGCCAGGGGGGTGATGGGCACAAATAACGTCGACCACTGTGCCCGTACCTGACACTCCCCCACCGTGGCAGGTCTTGCCACTTGTTTCGGCAGCGGAGCTATGACCAATCCCATCGGCGACCTCGAAGAAGCCGGGTGCCTGTTCGTCATCGGCTCCAACACGACCGAGGCGCACCCGGTCGCCGCCATTCGCATCAAACGGGCAGTAAAGGAGAGGGGCGCCAAGCTGATCGTCGCCAATCCGAAGCGAATCACGCTGGCTAAGCTGGCGGATGTGTGGCTGCGGCAGCGGCCGGGCACCGATGTCGCACTTCTCAACGGCCTGGCGAAGATTATTCTGGACGAAGGGTTGGCGGACGAGGAGTTCATCAAAGAGCGCACCGAAGACTTCGACGCCTGGAAGGCCTCGCTCGCGGAGTTTACCCCCGAAAACGTGTCCAGGATCACGGGCGTCCCGGTTGCCGATCTCTATCGGGCGGCGCGGCTGTACGCGCAGCCGAAGCACAACGGCTCCAGCATCGTCTACGCGATGGGGATCACGCAGCATCACACGGGCACCGACAACGTCTTTGCGGTCGCCAACCTGGCGATGGTCACGGGTAACATCGGGAAGACGGGCGCCGGGGTCAATCCACTGCGCGGGCAGAACAACGTTCAGGGCGCCTGCGACATGGGGTGTTTGCCCGACGTGTTCACGGGCTACCAGAAAGTCAACAACGCGGAGGCCGGGGCGAAGTTCCAACAAGCCTGGGGTGTCGAGCTGCCTGAGACACCTGGTTTGACAATGCCAGAGATGATCGGCGCGGCGCACGCGGGCCAGATACGAGCGATGTACATCATGGGCGAGAACCCTGTGCTCTCCGAGCCCGACGCCAACCACGTCGTCAACACCCTGAAGCAGCTCGACTTCCTCGTCGTGCAGGACATTTTCTTGACGGAAACGGCGCGGCTGGCCAATGTCGTGCTGCCCGGTGTTTCCTTCGCCGAGAAGGATGGCACGTTCACGAACACGGAACGACGCGTGCAACTGGTTCGGAAGGCGCTTGAGCCGATTGGCGATAGCATGCCTGATTGGCAAATCATCTGCGCCCTGGCCAGGGCGATTTCTCGCAAGCTCGGCCTTGCCGCGCAGCAGTTCGAGTTCGCCTCGCCGGCGGCGATCATGGATGAGCTCGCGCGGCTCACCCCTAGCTATGGCGGCATTTCGCACGCCCGGCTCGAAGAGGTTGACAGCCTGCAATGGCCTTGCCCCGATGCGAGCCACCCGGGCACGCCGATATTGCACGTGGGCAAGTTCTCGCGAGGCCTCGGCAAGTTCACGCCGCTGAAGTTCAAGTCGCCGGCAGAGATGCCCGACGAGGTGTATCCGCTGGTGCTGACCACCGGCCGCAAGCTGTATCACTATCACACGGGCACCATGACGCGGCGCGTGGCGGGCCTCGAGAGCCTTGCGCCTGAGGAGCGCGTCGAGATCAACCCGGTCGACGCCGAGGAATTGGACGTCTGCAGCGGCGATTTCGTGAAGATCGCCTCGCGACGGGGTGAGGTCACCGCTCGCGCGGCGGTGACCGATCGCACGCCTATCGGGGTCGTGTTCATGACTTTCCATTACGCGGAATCGGCGGCCAATATACTGACTAATACTGCGCTCGATCCTATGTCAAAGATGCCCGAGGTCAAGGTGTGCGCTGTGCGCGTCGAGCGCATCGCAGGAACCCTCGCCGGCGCGAGCGCCGGCGGGAGCCGAATAGGGCTATCGTGAAGACCGGTGGATCGGTGATGGGAGTTATTTGGTGATGGGAGTTATTTGATTGATAAACCTGGAGGATGTCGCCGGCCAGATTCGCGCACGCTTTGATGGGAAATATCGGGCCCGGGAGAACGCGCTCCAACTCTCGCGTTCTGCCATTCGAGATTCGGCCAACGCGATTCGAGCCGCCCATCGGGGCGAGTTCGACCGAGCCGATGAGTTGCTAACAAAGGCGAGCGAATCGGTCCGTGAAATCGACGTCACTCTGGAAACATATCAGGATATCTACTTCGCTGGCTTCGTGCAAGACGCACAGAAGGAGTACGCCGAGGCCAGCATCACACGAGCGCTGATCGCTGGTCACGATTTGCCACACCCGAACGAGCTTCAAGTTGGCGACGCACCTTATCTAAATGGCCTGGCGGAAGCCGTCGGCGAGCTACGCCGATATCTTCTCGATTCCCTTCGCAGGGGCGAGGTTGGACGCTGCGAAGAGATACTGCAGGACATGGACGATATGTACAGCCTGTTGATCACGATGGATTATCCAGATGCCATGACTGGCGGGCTGCGGCGCACTACTGATGTGGCCAGAAGTATTCTGGAGAAAACTCGGGGGGATCTCACGGTTGCGCTTCGCCAGCAGCAGCTTGAGTTGACCCTTCACGAGTTCGAGAGCAAACTGGCATCTCGGGGCGATCTACTCAAACGTAGGGCGACAAAGCCTAATAGCTGAAAGGAGAGAAAAGGTTCGACTATGGAGACGCTTATCTACGTATTCGCCGCTGGCATAGTGGCGGTACTATTCGCGCTCTTCTTGGCCTGGGACGTCCTGCGGCGAGATACCGGTACGCCGGCAATGCGGGAAATCTCAGACATGATTTACGAGGGCGCGATGGCTTTCCTCAAACGGCAGTATCGGACGATCGCGATGCTGGCCGTGGTAACGTCGGTGATCATGGGTGTGGTCATCGGCATGGTTGAGAACGACGCTGATCTTGGCTGGAGAACGGGTATTGCCTTTATCGTGGGCGCTAGTTGTTCCGCGCTCGCTGGTTTCATCGGCATGTTTATCTCCGTGAAGGCCAACATCAGGACGGCGAGCGCAGCGCGGCGAAGCCTTGGCGAAGCTATCACCGTATCCCTGCGCGGCGGCGGCGTTTCTGGGTTCCTGGTCGTCGCCATGAGCTTGCTTGGTGTGGCGGGCATGTTCGCGGCTTACGGGGGTATCGACGCTCCCGACAAAGCACCCTTTATGATCGTTGGATTTGGCTTTGGCGCCAGCTTCGTGGCCCTGTTCGCGCAGCTTGGCGGTGGCATCTACACCAAAGCCGCCGACGTTGGCGCCGACCTCGTGGGCAAGGTCGAAGCGGGTATCCCCGAGGATGACCCGCGCAACGCGGCGGTGATCGCCGACCTGGTCGGAGACAATGTCGGCGACTGCGCCGGCCGTGGTGCCGATCTGTTCGAATCGACAGCCGCTGAGAATATCGGCGCGATGATCCTCGGCGTTGCCATTTACGCGGTCACGAAGAACCCCGCGTGGATTATGTTCCCTCTGGTGGTTCGTGCGGCTGGCGTTATCGCTTCGATAGTCGGGCTGCTGGTGGTTCGTGGCCGTGAGGGCGAGGACCCGATGAAGGCCCTGAATCGCGGGTATTGGGTCACGGCGATCCTGTCGGCAATCGGCATGTACTTCGTCGTCGATAGGATGCTTGGCAACTACTGGTTTACGATCGCCGGCATCGTCGGCATAGCTACCAGTATAGTGTTCGTGTATATCACGCAATACTACACCTCGGGCTCCTGGCGCCCGGTCAAAGAGATCGCGCAAGCCTCGAAGACGGGGCCGGCGACGAACATCATCGCCGGCACGGCCATCGGCTTCGAGTGTACGGCCAGCACGGCTATCACCATCGGCGCGGCCCTGATGCTTTCCTACTGGGCCGGTGTCCAGAGCGGTTTGGCTCACGGCGGACTTTACGGCACGGCCGTGGCGACAATGGGAATGCTAATGACTTGCGCCTTCATCCTGGCGATGGATACTTTCGGACCGATCACCGATAACGCCGGTGGCATCACCGAGATGTCTCACTCGCCGGAGAGCGCGCGCAAGATCACCGATTCTCTCGACGCCGTCGGCAATACGACCAAGGCTCTGACGAAGGGCTACGCCATCGGCTCCGCGGCCCTGGCGGCCTTCCTGCTGTTCAGCGCCTACCTCGAAAAGGTGACGGAAGTGACGGGCAAGACCTTTGACGTCGTCAACCTGGCCAAGGTCGAGGTTTTCGTCGGTGCGCTGTTGGGCGCAATGCTGGTATACCTCTTCAGCTCGTTGGCTATCCGTGCTGTCGGGCGAACGGCGAGCAGCATCATCGAAGAGGTGCGTCGCCAGTTCAAGAGCAACCCGCTCATTATGGAGGGTAAAGCGAAGCCTGATTTCGCTCGCTGCGTCGACATAACGACGAAAGCGGCATTGCGCGAAATGATTTTGCCTGGTGTGCTGGCCGTCGGCATGCCGATCCTCGTCGGCGTGCTTCTCAAGGCCGAGGCGACGGCCGCGCTGCTGATGATCGGCACGATCGCGGGCATCATCCTCGCCACCGTGTTGAACAACGGTGGTGGCGCCTGGGATAACGCGAAGAAGTACATCGAGGCAGGTAACTTGATCGCCGATGGCGGTGAGGTAATCGGCAAACGAACCCCCACCCATGCCGCGGCCGTGGTTGGTGACACCGTTGGCGATCCGTTCAAGGATACCGCCGGTCCGTCGCTGCACGTATTGGTCAAGCTGTTGAGCACTATTACCCTCGTGCTCGCTCCTTTGTTCGTCGCATAATAGGGTTTGATTCAAAGGCGACCGTTTCTTGTATAAGACCGACGCGGTCTCCGAGACCGCGTCGGTCTTATAGATTGTGCTTGCCGTGGAAAGCGAGGATTGAGATGGACCTCTTACAAGCCATAGTTCTTGGAATCGTTCAAGGCCTCACGGAGTTTGCGCCTATCAGTAGCTCGGCCCATCTCGTCCTGGTTCCCTGGCTTCTGGGCTGGCCGAAGCAGACGCTTGCCTTCGATACCATACTGCACCTGGGGACGTTAGTCGCCGTCGTCGCAGTGTTCTGGCAGGATATCTGGGTAATCGCGCGGGACTGGCTCGCGAGCCTCGTGCCCGGGAAACGCGGCACCCCATATTCCCGTATGGGATGGCTGCTGATCGTTGGCACGATCCCCGCCGCGGTGCTGGGCTATTCATTCGAAGACTTTTTCGAACAGCTCTTCGGCCAGCCGATAATAGTGGGCGCCTTCCTGCTTGTCACGGCTCTTTTGTTGGTCGTGGCGGAACAGCTTGGGCGAAGAGACAGGCAGGTCGAGCAGCTTACAGGGCTGAATGGCGTCTTGATAGGCATTGGCCAGGCCCTCGCCATCGCACCAGGCATCTCGCGCTCGGGCGCGACCATGTCTACCGGGTTGCTCCTGGGCCTGGGACGTGCTGAAGCGGCGCGCTTTAGTTTTCTCCTTTCAGTGCCCATCATCGTCGGGGCGGCGGCTAGCCAGATGAAGGATCTGGCAAAAACCGCGGCGCAGGGGCCAGCGGGCCCCGGCGCGCTGAGCGTGGCGGGCGTAACTATCGATATGCCGATTATTGTGGGATTCCTGGCCGCGGCCATTTCCGGCTATCTCTGTATCAATTTCCTGCTCGGCTATCTGCGACGCAGAAGCTTCTACGCCTTCTCGATCTACTGCTTCATCGTGGGCGTCACGGTTATCGCGCTGGGACTACTGAAAATAAGATAGCTCCCCTGGCGATGACCTTTTGCCGTATGTCTGCCGGCTGTTCGCACAGCGAACAGTATCGCTCCCCCGTTCTCTTATACCCCCCGAACGCTGCGTGCCTCCAGCGCGAGTCAGGGTTCAGACCGACGCGTCCTTCCACGGAAGGACGCGTCGGTCTCGGCTACACCATTTGCGAAAAGATCGACGGCAAAGAGCACTATCGTCTGGCTGAATAGCGATCGCTGAGGCTCCGGTCAACCCTGAATGCCGCGTCACGGGTGTCCGACGCCACCTCTCTCTCTCCTCCGCTGAGCACTGTCATCTGAATGGCGTATGTGCCATCGGCCAGACGGTCGGGGATGCGCCATACCCAGTACACCGCCTGCTTTCCGTTCTGGGCGATGCCGATGTTGCTCTGCTTCTCCTGCAGCACCGGCTCCCCCGTTTCGTCGAAGACCACCATCTGTACGGTCAGGCCGTCCACGCGGCTCGCATCGTTGGCCACCGACGTGCTCACCGTGAGCACGTCGATCGGGGCTAACGTCTTCGGCGTCGCGGCTATGCCAGTAACCCGCAGCGCTGGCTGTGAGGTTGCGGCGGCCCCGATACTTCGCGTGGCACGCGCTGTACCGGGGCTGGCCTGCTGCAGCGGAAGCGCGGCGAACGCGGTGACGGATGCTGTGGCAATGAGTGCGAATAAATAGATGAGTCCTTTTCGAGCGTACATCTTCGTACCTCCCATCCCCATTGATAAGCAGTTATAGTTATGGAGACCCAGGAAAAAACAGGGCCAGCCAAAGATTAGCTCTTAACTACAGCAAGAATCGTGCCACGGGGGCCGGACAACACGGACAGTGTGGTGCGGGCTATGACGTCAGTTCTGATTGACGCAACAGATCAGTACTTTTTGCGTTGCATGAGATCTCATTGACGCAACAAATGAAGCATGTAGCGCGGGGGCTTGTCCCCCGCCTGGCAGACGGGTGGGTCGCTGTTGGCAATTGTCGATGCCTTTTCACGATGTCTTTGCTGCGGAGCCCTTGTGTTCCAATTGAACTTCTCGTCCGCTATAAATTGATATGAGACGACCGGAAGGTCTGACGCTTGCGCTCATTCCAGGCTTGGACGCCTTGAATAGCCAACTGAGGATCGCAACACACACGCGGATCATTTCTGGCTAGCCAATGCACTGTGGCCAGCAACTCCATTCCGTAAGGGGTCTCGAAGCCGTCTATGAGATCGGATACCCGTTCAAACCTCGCGCGCGTGCAGCGTGCGCCTCGAGAAAACGAGTGCCCTGACATGAGGAAGGGCGGCGAGGGCCGATTCAATTCGCGGACGAACATCACCCCATTCAAGTCCACCATTGCCACATCCCAGCGGCGGGACAGCAATAGAACTGATTTTGTACTCCTTTATTGTGCTGACGAGCGCCTTCAGGCCTGCCTCAATGTCTTCCAAACGGGCCTTGCCTTTCCAATGGCGTTTAGTAGGAACATTTATGATGAACTTGGGATTACCCAGCATTCCCGTCGGGACCACGAGGACTTGTCCAGGACGCAACTCACCCTTTTCACAAGTCCTGCGATACACTTGGTAGTTCGATGGGAATGCCTGACGAAACTGGAGGGCAATGCCCTTACCCATCACCCCCACCGTGTTGACGGTGTTGATAAGCGCCTCCGCATCAGCCTCTAACAGATTTCCTCTCACGTATTCGATCATCGAATATTCCCTCTTGACGAATTACACCGCAAACCACCGTCGCTGATTATTAAGGGCAGATTTCCAACGTTGTAATGTGGAAAATATCCGTCAAGTGACCTTCCCCCATTGCTACGGTCCTCTGATGCCTCATTATACCTCAAAAAAGGATTCCTTCACGTCGAACTTTCGTGGCATGCTCGTTAAGTTTCATGATCATGTGTAGGCGGCTTAGCGATGCGTTGTCCTTTCTATCGGCGTTGGACCTTGATGGTGATGTTGTGAATGTGATGTCGCTCGATTCGTTCCCAAACAGGTTCCGAGCAGGGGACAAGCCCCAATACGGTTTAGTTAAGGGGAGGGGGCGGTCCAACCCCTCCCTGATGTTGGGCTAGCCCATCGACAGATTCACTTGGACCGGACA
>JACPRP010000047.1 GCA_016189905.1 Chloroflexota bacterium
AACGGTTTAGAGTAAGTCGTCTGATACTGGCTATTGGATAGCTCGTTCTTACCCAGCAAAGCTCGTGCCATGTGTGGTGACGACCTTGCTTGGTTAGAATATGCTATAGTGTCTCCTTTGAGACGTCTTGATTGATCCAATCCCTCGACCTGCCTCGTTATGATGGCATTGAACGATTTGAAAGCAAGTCAACTGAAGCTTGGCCTACTCATGAATTTCGAAGGCTACCCGAAGGCACAGATCGAGCGCCTGACTTTTGAACTTTCCGTGTATTCCGTGGTTGAGTACTCAGAGTAAGACTAACCAAGCAAGGCACGGAAATTGAGAAAGACGACTCGGTCTAGCCGTCTCTGCATCATTCAGGCACGCCTGCCGCGATCGGCAGCGAAAATATGAACGTTGCGCCGTGGCCTTCGAGGCTCTCGGCCCAGATGTCGCCGCCATGGGCCTGCACGATGTGCTTCGCGATGGCCAGGCCGAGGCCGGTTCCGCCGGTGGACCGCGATTTGTCGGCTTTGTAGAAGCGCTCGAAGATGCGGGGCAAATCGTCGGATGGGATGCCGATGCCGGTGTCCGCAACTGAAAGACAAATAGCGGTGTCCTTCGCGCTTGCGCTGACAGTTACCTGGCCTCCGGGCGGTGTGAACTTGATGGCGTTGTGGACAAGGTTGATGAGAACCTGCTGTATCCTCACGCCATCTGCCAGTACGTCCGGTAGTTGTGAAGAAACGTCACACGTCAGCGTCACTCCTGACCGCTCCGCTTGGGTCCGCAATCGCTCGGTAGCTGGCACGACGAGCGTCAGCACCGCGGTTGGCTCGGGCTTCAAGGCCACCTGTCCCGATTCGATGCGCGATAGCTCCTGTAGCTCGCCGACCAACTGGGTCAGACCGTCAACCTCGGTTTCCATTCGGGTGAGGAAATCCTTGGCTGCCGCCGTATCTTCCAACGCACCATCCCGCAGTGTCTCGACGAGGGCTTTGATTGAGGCCAGGGGCGTCCTGAGCTCGTGGGAGACGTTGGCGACGAACTCGCGGCGCACTGTCTCCGCACGTCTAAGCTCGGTGAGGTCCTGCAGAACGACGAGCGTGTGTCTCGTTTCGCCTTCCTTAATCGGGGTGATCACGGCTCGCAGGATTCGCCTGGGGACGCCTGTCTCGACGAGCCTGGCCATAATTTCCTGTCCGCCTCTCCGTTCGATGGAATCCTTGACGAGGCGTGCCAGTTCATGGTCGCGCACGACCTCGATGAGGGAGTGCCCAAGGTAATCTTGCCGTGGCAAACGCAGTATCCGCTGGCTGGCTTCGTTGAGCAGGGTTACCTTTCCTTCGCCGTCGACGATAATAATGCCGTCGGCCATGCTGGAGAGGATCGCCGCCATCCGGTTGCGTTCGTTGGAAACGGTCTCGATCGTCTCTTCAAGACGCTCGCTCATCTGGTTGAAGGCTTCGGCCAACTCCCCAACCTCGTCCTGGGAGTCCACTCGGATTCGCTGGTCCAGGCGCCCGGCCGAGAATGCCCTGACCATTTGCGTCAATTGCTTCACGGGACGCACGGCCATCCCGGTGACGAGGAATGCCAGAAGAATGACAAGCGCTCCGGTCAGCGAAATGGCGAAGGCGATGGTGCTGGCCGCTCGCTGCTGGGATTCGTTCACCTCCTGCAGTGGTAGCGATACTCGGGCGACGCCTGCGACATCGCCGTTCGCGTGAATGGGCACGGCGACGTAGAGCATGTCGAGTCTCGCGGTGCTGCTATATCGGCTGCCCTCGCCAACCCCGGCTGACAGAGCCTGAAGGAACTCAGGCCTCTGGCCGTGATTCTCCATCGTGGCCGGATCTTCCATCGAGTCCCCAAGCACCACCCCATTGCGATCGATTACCGTGAGGCGGGACTTCGTCTGTTGTCCCAGCCTCTTGACTAGTGCGTCAAGGTCATCGCTGCCCCCGGAGGTGATGTGCTTCTCGGCAAGGGCGGCGACGAGATTGGCTTGAGCTACCAACTGGGGACCCAGGTTGCTCAAGTAGTACTCTCGGACGTAATTGAGCAGATAAACAGAGAGGATGGCCATGCAGACGACGATTAGGGTCAGAGAGCTGATTCCGATGCGCCAGCGTATACTTCTAAACATCCGATTTTCTCGCTATGGAGCACTTTTGACGCCGTGAACTGCCTAACCTTTGAACCTGTAGCCCACGCCGCGAACGGTCTCGATGTACCGGGGCACGCTCGCGTCCGCTTCGATCTTCTCACGCAGGCCTCTGATGTGAACGTCCACTGTTCTGGTGTCCCCCTCATAGCTGTAACCCCACACGCGCTCGATGAGCGCCTCGCGGGTGAACACCTGGCCACGGTTGGTGGCGAGGAAAACCAGCAGGTCGAACTCCTTTGGCTTGAGGCCGAGTGGCTGGCCGTGTTGAAGGATGGTGTGCTGCGCCGGGTCTATCGCGAAATCACCGACGATCAGCGCTTTATTGGGAGATGACTGCTCGGTGGCCGCTGCCTCATCGCGCATCATCCTTACGCGCCGCAGCATCGCCTTGACGCGGGTCACTAGCTCGCGCATGCTGAAAGGCTTGGTCATGTAGTCGTCGGCGCCTAGCTCCAACCCCAGGATCTTGTCGAACTCCTCGACCTTGGCCGTGAGCATCAATATGGGCACGGTCATGTCTTTGCGTAGCATCCGACAGACCTCAAGCCCGTCGAGCTTCGGCAGCATGACGTCCAGCACGATGAGGTCAGGCTGCTCCTGCCGGGCTTTCTCAATAGCCTCGACCCCATCAATGGCGACCGAGACCTGATAACCGTTCTTCACCAGATTGTATTTGATGGTCTCGAGCAGCGTCCGCTCGTCGTCGACCACCAGGATTTTGCTCATCGCGGCCTCCAACAGGAGAGTTCATAGTGAATTGTATGCCATAATTGTCGACCGCCGCAACGAGAGATACGACTCAGTAGGTAGAGACGTTCATCTCCTCCATCCTGCCTGTCACGGTAAACACCACTCGCTCGCAGATGTTGGTGACCCTATCACCTATTCTCTCCAGGTTATGGGCGGCCCAGAGGAGATACGTGGCGCGGGTGATGGTGCGTGGGTCCTGGATCATGAACGTGAGTAGCTCACGGTATACCTGGTCGTAGAGCGCGTCGACCTCGTCGTCCTCGTGAGCGATTTGCTTGGCGGCCTCCGCGTCTCGCGCGACCAGCGCGTCCAGTGCCCGGCGCAGCATGTCTCTGGTCTTAAGGGCCATCCTTGGTATGTCGATCAGTGGCTTGAGAGGGGGCTCATCGCCCAACAGCAAGGTTATCTTGGCGTTGCCCTCGGCATGATCGGCCATGCGCTCGAGGTCGGTGATGATGTTCAACACCGACGCGATGAAACGTAGGTCGCGCGCCATAGGCTGCTGCGTGGCGATGACCAGAAGAGCCTGCTCTTCGATGTCGAAACGCTTGCGGTTGATCACCAGGTCATCGGCGATTATGCGTCGCGCCTCCTCGAGGTCACGCCTCTTCAGTGCCTCGATGGAGCGATCGATGGCCTTGTCGACCATGCTCCCGAGGACAAGCACCTCGTCCTGCAAATGCCCGAGTTCTTTTTCGAAGCTTACTCTCGTCACGTTCTCCTCCTTGGCAAGCAGTCTCCCACTTTCTTGAGTATACCACTTTCAGGTTATCTTTCTCTAAGCGGACTGTAATCTCAAGGTCAAGGAGTGTAAATTTGTTGTTAATGCTCAGAAGTTCGGCAGGTCGTGCGAATTTACAGAGAATTTACGGGATGATTACAGAGCTTAATCTTGGCCTAACCGAGCGTTAATCGACATCTGGTATGCTTGATGCGAGAGAAAAGGGTGATGGCTTAAAACAACGGGAGGCAGGGATGTCTGACGTACACATTCATAGAGGAACATGGTCAGGATTAGCGATTCTTGGCCTGATCACCAGCATCATATTTGTCACTATCGGCTGTACAAGTGGCGCAACGCCACCGTCGGCCCTCGATAAGGGATCGCCCGGTGGGGCGGCATCGACGAGCGGACAACGCGCGAGCCTCACGGGCGCTGGAGCGACTTTTCCGTATCCGCTGTACTCGAAATGGTTTGACGAGTACCGACGGAGCGTCGATCCCAACGTAACCATCAACTACCAGTCCATCGGCTCAGGGGGTGGCAAGCAGCAGATCACCCAGCGCACCGTCGATTTTGGAGCCAGTGATGGCCCTATGTCCGACGAAGAGCTACAAAGGGCGCCGGGGATTCTACACATTCCGACGGTGGCAGGGGCTGTCGTGATAGCTTACAACGTGCAGGGGTTGGACGGGGGCCTCAAGCTCACTCCGGAGGCTATCGCCGGCATCTTCCTGGGGCAGGTCAAGAAGTGGAATGATCCCCTGATAGCGGCGCAAAACCCGGAGGTCAGGCTTCCCAACGCGGACATCGCCGTCGTCCGCCGCTCGGATGGCAGCGGTACGACCAACATCCTTACTGATTACCTGTCTAGCGTCAGTCTGGACTGGAAGAGCAAGGTCGGCGCCGGCACTTCCGTCAACTGGCCGGTTGGCCTGGGGGCCAAGGGCAACGAGGGGGTGGCGGGCCAGGTGAAGCAACTGCCAAACTCGGTGGGGTACGTCGAGTTGGCTTACGCGGAGCAGACGAGGATATCATACGCCGAGGTGCAGAACAAGGCCGGCAACTTCATCCAGCCAACAGTGAGATCCACCACCGCTGCCGCGGCCGGCGCAGATATCCCGGCGGACCTGCGGGCCTCGATCGTCGATTCTGCGGGGGCAGATGCCTACCCCATCGCCGGCTTTACCTGGTTGCTGGTCTATCAAGAACAGACCGACTATGGAAGGGGGCAGGCGTTGGTGAACTTTCTCTGGTGGGCGCTGCACGATGGACAGAAGTTCGCCGCCGATCTCTCGTATGCTCCGTTGCCCGATAACGTGGTCAGGCTGGCCGAGGAAAAGGTGAGGTCGATCACCTTCCAGGGCAACCCATTGCTCACGGTGCAGTAGCGCCGTTTCGTGGGAGGGAATGAGCGTGGAGCAGCAGTTATGAAGCTTTTTGGCGAGCGTCCAGTGAACGCGGGTGATGCCGCGTTTCGCTTGATCGCTCTTGTCTTTGGTCTGATGGTTGTCGGGCTCCTCTTGGTCATAATTCTTCAACTGACCAGCGGGGCCTGGATTGCCATCACCACCTTCGGCTTAGGCTTTCTGGTCGAATCCACCTGGGACCCGGTTGCCAGGGAATTCGGGGCGCTTCCGCTCATTTATGGAACCGTGGTATCCTCGCTCCTGGCTCTGCTGTTCGCCGTGCCGGTAAGCGTTGGAGCGGCGGTCTACCTCTCCGAGTATGCCCCAGACTGGCTGCGCACCCCGGTCTCTTTTCTCGTCGAGCTTCTGGCAGCTATTCCCAGCATCGTCTACGGCCTGTGGGGCGTGTTCGTGATGGTGCCCATCGTGCGCAGCTACATCGAAGTCTGGCTGCAGGAGCGTCTGGGCTTCCTGCCGCTGTTTCAAGGGCCGCCATACGGATTGGGGATGCTTGCCGCCGGTCTGATTCTAGCCATAATGATCTTGCCAATTATCACGGCCGTTTCCCGGGACGTGATGCGAGCGGTGCCCGATACCCAGCGGGAGGCGATGCTGGCGCTGGGGGCCACAAAGTGGGAGGTCATCAGTCGCGCGGTAATTCCGTATGCCCGCTCAGGCATCGTCGGAGCTACCATCCTGGGGCTGGGGAGAGCGCTGGGCGAGACGATGGCCGTGACGATGGTCATCGGTAACAGGTCCGAGATAACCGGCTCACTGTTCGGCCTGGCTCAGACTATGGCAAGCGCGATCGCCAACGAGTTCACGGAAGCGACCTACGACCTGTACACCTCGTCGCTCATTGAGCTGGCGCTGGTGCTGCTCGGGGTCACGGTCCTGCTCAACGCTATAGCCAGGTTGCTGGTATGGCGGGTTGGTGGCGGCCCGGTAGGGGGGAGACGGGAATGAGAAGCTTTATCTCGCAGTCGCGAGGCTTTAATTACTGGCGTCGAAAGGCTACCAACACCGTCATGTCCGGCGTGATGATCCTCTCGGCGCTGCTTACGGTCGGGTTACTGTTCGCCATCCTTGGATACATAATGCTTCAGGGCGTGTCAGCGTTGAGCCTGGATTTCCTGACCCAGCTCCCGAAGCCGGTTGGCGAGCCCGGCGGAGGGATGGCGAACGCGATCGTGGGCACAATGGTTCTCGTAGCCATCGCGTCTGGCATCGCGCTGCCTGTGGGCATTCTGGCTGGAGTGTATCTATCAGAGTTTGGCCGAAACCGATTGGGCACGGCGATCCACTTCGTAACCGATGTTCTTACGGGGATTCCGTCGATCGCCGTCGGTATCTTCGCCTATGCGCTGATCGTGTTGCCGATGCGCAGCTTCTCGGCGATAGCGGGCGGGGTCGCCCTGGCGATCATAATGATTCCGATTGTGACGCGAACAACTGAGGAGATGCTGCTGCTGGTGCCGGGTTCTTTGCGCGAGGCCTCGCTAGCGCTGGGGATACCGGAATGGCGGATGATTTTGCGGGTCGTCGTGCCAACCGCCGGGGCCGGTATCACCACAGGGGTTATGCTGGCGATTGCCAGAGCTGCTGGTGAAACGGCCCCTTTGCTTTTCACGGCGCTGGGCAACCGCTATTGGCACACGGACCTCTGGCATCCCATAGCGGCGCTGCCCCTGCAGATATTTACGTACGCCATCGCGCCATACGAGGATTGGCACGCTCAGGCCTGGGCAGGCGCCCTGGTCCTCGTCGCGCTCGTATTGCTGCTGAGCGTCGCCGCCAGGATTGTCGGTCGCGAGCGTTACATAAGATAGTGTGCGTAATGCCCTGCCCGGGCGGGGGCTTGGGGGTGTCCCCCAGGAATTTCCCTTCCCGAGGCGTCCCGCACACGGGATCACGTCCTTCTTTCGGAAGGACGTGAGGCTGGTGGGGCACTAAATCAAAATAGGTGCCCTAATGATAAGAGAAGTGGGTTTAGAATGAGTTCAAAGGTAAGTACTTTGGAGAAGATCGACAGCACAAATAAGGCCGGAAAAGGAACGCGTGATGTCATGGGTCCCGACGATGAGGGTTTGCACGTAGAGAACCTTAGTGCCTGGTACGGGCGCGTTCAGGCCCTGCGCGATATCACTTTGCACATCAGTCCCCGGCAGGTGACCGCGATCATCGGCCCCTCAGGTTGTGGCAAGTCCACCTTCATTCGCTGTATTAACAGGATACACGAAGTGGTGCCAGGTGCAAAAGTATCGGGCAAGGTACTGCTGAATGGGGAGGACATCTATGCCACGGGAGTTGACCCTGTGCTCATACGTCGCAAGGTAGGAATGGTCTTTCAGAAGCCGAATCCGTTCCCGACGATGTCCATCTTCGACAACGTGGTCGCCGGCATTCGCCTGGGGGGAGGCAGAAGCAAGGCGCGTCTGGATGAAATCGTCGAGCGGAGCCTGCGCCGCGCGGCGCTATGGGATGAGGTAAAGGATAAGCTGAAGGAGTCAGGGATGGCTCTTTCCGGTGGTCAGCAGCAGCGGCTATGCATCGCCAGGGCCCTTGCCGTCGAGCCAGAGGTGATCCTGATGGATGAGCCGGCGAGCGCGCTGGATCCGATCTCGACGCTCAAGATCGAGGACCTGATGCGTGAGCTGAGGGAGGATTACACGATAGTCATCGTGACGCACAACATGCAGCAGGCCGCTCGTGTTTCCGACAGCACTGCCTTTCTTCTAGCGGGAGAAGATCGAGCCGGGCAACTGATCGAATACGGTGAGACGAGGCAAATCTTCACCAATCCCCGTGACAGGCGCACTGAGGAGTACGTCACGGGCAGATTCGGTTAGGCCGGAACATCGAAGCAAAACTGGCATCGATCTTGCCATTTTTTTATAGAGCGCGTCGATTGGGGGTAACGCAAAGTGATGACCTTCCGGACGCGTACTACCTGGCCATTGAGGGCTAGCCATTGAAATGGCGTTGGTCTGAGGCCAGAGAGAGGTGTGAAGATGGATTTGCGAGGAATGAAAAGGCCTCCGGGCTTTCCCATATTTCCGTTTCTGTTTCCGCTGGGCATGTTCCTGGCTCTGATGGGGCTAACCGCCTGGTTCAGCTTCCTGAGTTGGAAGGAACTGGAAGCCATCCGTCGAGCTGAGGAGTCTGACTGATACTTCTTTGTTTTAAGATCTCAGGCTCATTCACCTCGATCTTTCTGCAAATTTTTTATGGCAGAGACCGACGTGGTGGTCGAAATCACGTCGGTCTCTGCCACACCCAACACCCGCCGATAGCCTCACCAATTCCCTTATGCCGTTTCGCGGGCAGAGTTCATCTCAATCTTACCTCCTTACCTCGATAGCGCGGGCGCGAACGATTATTGCTCGGTCAAGATGACTTAAGCTATAATGACCATAATTTACTGCTATAAGAAGTTTCGCTGATCTGGTGGGAAAGTCGATGCCTGAAGTTCATCGGTGACATCACGGCACCGGGGTTTGGCGGTGGAGGGATGATTAGTGCGTAAGTCTGGATGTTTGTTG
This sequence comes from Chloroflexota bacterium, assembly GCA_016189905.1. Lineage (GTDB taxonomy): Bacteria > Chloroflexota > UBA6077 > FW602-bin22 > JACPRP01 > JACPRP01. The sequence goes on from JACPRP010000047.1 coordinate 8,575, forward strand.
GTCCGTTTAGGGGTCGTCGTGGTTTTGCTCGCGGTGTTTTTCCCCACCGCTGTCCTTGCCCACGAGCAACGTCTGGTGGGCGGCAAGTACAAGTTCGTCGTGGGCTTCCTCAGCGAGCCAGCTATCGTCGGGGAGCTAAACGGCGTAGAATTGCATGTCACTGTGCCGGGTGACAGCGACAAGCCGGTCGAAGGATTGCAGGATACGCTTGAGGCGACGCTCATCGTCGGCGGTGGGGCTCGATCGATGCCAATCAAGCTTCAGGCGCGCTTTGGCCAACCTGGCGCCTATGCCGGTTATTTCATCCCCACGCGCGAAGGGTCCTACATCTTCCAATTCAAAGGTGAGATCGATGGCGTGCGGGTCGACGAGCGGTTCGAATCCGGGCCGGGCAGGTTCAATGACGTTGTGGGGGTCGAGCCACTTCAGTTCCCGGATAAAGAGCCCGACGTATCGGCGATGGCGGACGTGGCGAAAGCTGCGCAGGCTGAGGCGGGTCTTGCTCGAACTATTGGCATAGCGGGCGTCTTTTTGGGCCTGGCCGGGCTGGTGGTCGGCGGGGTCTCACTGGCGACCATCAGGCGCAGAGACAGGGCGAACAGGTCACAAAGAATTGCGAAGTGAGACGATGCCGAAAGGGACCTGGCCGGTTACCCTCCCGGTCGCGCGTATACGCCGTTTTCTGTTCGGCATTGCTCTATGCGCCTTGCTGCTCGCCTTCAGCGCCGGCCTGGCGTTTGCACACGCTAACCTGGTGCGGTCCTACCCTGAATCCGGCGTAGCCCTTGACTTGGGCCCTGATGAGATTCGCCTCTGGTTCACCGAGCCGCTTGAGCCGCGCTTTTCCAGAATTCAACTGCTCGACCGCGACGGCCAGCGGGTCGATGCCGTTGGGCCGGTGAGCATTGATATCTCGGACCCGAAGCTTGTCACGGCGTCGCTCACGCCGCTCAGCGCCGGGGTCTACACCGTTTTGTGGCGCGTAACTTCATCGGTAGACGGGCACGCCACCGAAGGCGCCTTCGCATTCGCGGTTGGGCAGGACCAGTTTCTCAGCGGAAGCTTGCGCCCGAATGTGCCCGGGGCAGCTCTTGCCGGTGCCAGCGGTCCGACAATACCGACCGTGGCTGGCCGCTGGCTCGGCTATCTGTCGATGGCCCTTCTCGTGGGTGGATTCGCCTTCTTCTTGCTTATCGTGAGTTCTGCGCGCGGCGATGCGACTGGTCATCGTCGAAAAGAATATGACGCCGTATTTCGGGAGGCGCCGCCGTCGCCGGCGCCCACAGCGCTTTTCCCTTCTGCGCTTCTCGGCGCTCTGTCTGTGGGCTGGGGCCTCGCGCTCGCCTCTACCCTGTTTGGCGCGGTGCTGCAGGCCGCCTCGAGTGGGAACGTGGGATTTCTCGATGCGATTGGCCTGCCGCTCCTGACACTTCTTGGTGGCACGCGCTACGGAACGATCTTCTGGGCCCGGCTGCTGGTTCTGGGCCTGCTGCTGATCCCGCTGGCTTTGATCCGTCTGGACACTGGCCGGTTGAGGTCGAATCGACCGATCTTCGTGGCCGGGCTCGGATTGAGCGCCCTTTTGCTCCTGTTGACCAGCCTCGGAGGACACGCTGCCGCCGATGAATCTCCAGGCATGGCGGTGATCGTCGATTGGGTCCATCTTCTAGCAGCCTCTATCTGGATTGGTGGTCTTGTTGCACTCTTCGTTTCGCTTTCGTGGCTCGGCCGGCTGGAAGGGGCGGGACCGGTGCTCCACAGATTCCGTGCACTAAAGCGTTTTTCGTCGATGGCTGCTATCTGCGTGGGCACCCTTGGCGCCACCGGACTCGTTCGGGCGGTGCAAGAGGTCGCCGATGGCGAAAACCTGCTCGATACGGCTTACGGCATAACGCTCTTAGTTAAGCTCGGTGTGTTAGTGCTGCTTCTCGGACTGGGTCTGATGAACCTTCTGTCCGTTCAGCTTGGATTCAGGGCCGCGATCATCTCAGTCAGGCCAGACCGTGCGGTGCGGTCGTGGTGTGGCCGCATTCGTGCCAGTGTGGGCAGCGAAATACTGCTGGCTCTGGTATTGCTGCTCGCCACGAGCGTGATGGTCAGCATGCCACCATCACGGGACGCGTTCGGGTCTGGTCTGGTCTTGAGAAGCAAGGGTGATGACCTGATGGCCGTGCTGGTCGTCAACCCAGGGCTGACGGGAGTAAACTCCTTTTACGCGTACCTACGAGATGGCGGACGCCGAGATATTGACGATGCCGAGAAAGTGGCGCTGATCTTCAGCATGCCTGACCAGAATATCGGCGAAACCGAGGCGGTTGCCGATTACGTTGGCAACGGGCATTATCTAGCCAGAGGGGGCTACATATCGATTGCAGGCGAGTGGCGTGTCCAGATGCTGGTGCGGCGTGTTGGCCAGGATGACCAGCGGCTCGATTTCACGCTCATCCCGCGTCAGACTTCCGTTGGCAACACGGTTACTTTGGCGGATGGAGCCGGGCCCTTTGACGGAGGCTTGCTGCGACTCACAGTTCTCGTTTCGGGAGTGCTGGTGTTGTTGTTGGCCCGATGCCTCGGCGCCACGAAACGCTCAGTCGGATGGCTGGCAGTCATCCTAGGCGCTGTGCTAATCGCCTTCGGGGCGGGGTCGATCATCCCTATTTGAGAAGGATTTCTGAGTGAGCTAGAGGTCAATATGGGGGAGCAAGAAGTGGCCAAAAATGGCACTTGACATACAGCCGACGGCGCAATAGAATGGCTGCGTTATTATACGTTCCCACTTCGGGCGACCTCAGAGGAGGTAATATGCATCACTCACCCGTGCGTCTTGGATTTGCAGGCGCGTGTCTCTCCTTATTGACCGTACTCGCGCTCTTCCTGGTGTCTTTGCAGCCTGCCTTCGCGGTGACCGGCCCGGATTACGCCGTCCCCACTGGCTGGTTCTTCACTCAGACCGGGGGTGGACAGGGGCAGGGCTACGCCGTTCAGGACGGCACCGACGTCTCCGGCAAGCCCGTGAAGTTCTGGACCGAGTTCCAGCGGCTGGGCGGGATTTCTACGTTAGGCTATCCGATCGGGCAGCCCTACGTCGGTTCCGATGGCTTTACGTATCAGCCGTTCCAGCGTGGCGTCCTGCAATGGCGCCCTGAGCAGGGTTCGGCTGTGCTCGCAAACACATTCGAGATGCTTCAGAGTGCGGGCCGCGATGGCTGGCTGGCAGAGACCAAGGGCATTCCGAAGCCTGTGGTCGATGATGGCTCTAATGGCGATTACGCCAAAGCGGTAGCCACAAGATCTGGTTGGCTCACGGACGATGCGATCAGGACGAAGTACCTGGCCAATCCCAACCCCAGCTCCATCACCGGCTGGAACCGTGATCGGGCCATCGAGCTCTATGGTCTGCCGATGTCGCAGCCCGAGAAGCATGGTCCCTTCATCTCTCAACGTTTCCAGCGCATCTCCTTCCAACTCTGGGTGGAGGATGTGCCTGGAATGCCTACGAAGGGCTCGGTCGTCGGCGTTCTTGGCGGGGACCTGATGAACGAAGCCGGGCTCCTGCCGGCTACCGCGACCCAGCCGCTTGGGCCGGGTGGCACCCCGCCTCTGGTAGTGGTAGTTCCGACGGCGGTCCCGACGGTACAGGCTACGCCGATTGCCACTCCTCCTCCGCCCCCGCCTGCCGCCGCTTCCTATCCCTGGCGTGTGACGTATGCCAACGGCTTCCCGAACTGCGGCACCACGTACATCAGGGCTTACGCACGTGACGCGAGCGGCAATGGTGTCAATGGCATGGCCCTTAAGAGCTGGAACGACTGGGGCAATGAGTACGTCGCGGGGACGAGGAACTACAATGGCCAGGACGGTTACTGGGACCGAGTGATCAGCCCGGGCGTCCAGGCCGGGAAATGGTACGTGATGTTAGTGGATGGCTCTGGCAATCAGTCGTCCGACATCGCCACCATAAACTTCACCGGTAGCTGCGAGCCCGGCCAGGGCAATGTGCAGGAAGCCGAGGTCGAGTTCAAGGCCAGATGATCCCCGAGCAAGAGCCTTGACATAAGCGAAAGCCCCTGATACTAGGGGCTCTTTTCTTGCCGGCGATCGAGACCGACGCGGCTTCGAAAACCGCGTCGGTCTCGATCGCCGGCTTTGGGATAACACTGCGTGCAGAGCTGGCATAGGTCTTGCGGCCCGCTATTGAATCCCTTGTTTTATAGGGACGAAGCGCTGACTACATTGTAAGATGGAGGAAAGAGACCTATGCAAGAGATGAAGGAAACTACCAAGAGCTACGAGCAGTCGCTGGAGGAATTTCCGAGCAACGGATACTTCCTGGCTACAGTGGGTTCAATCGGCCTAGCGAGCAGCCTCTTCCTGCTTGGCAAGAAGGATCTCGCCTTCTTCATCGGGCTGTGGACGCCGACCATCCTGCTGACGGGATTGTTCTTCAAACTGCTGCGCCCTCACAGGATGAGATAAGCGGGCTGATCCGCGAAGCAGCAAAGCTAGCAGACATGTCAAGAGGGCCACCCCAATAAACCGTAGTGGAGATGGCTTATTGAGGTTGGCCTTCCTTGATTTAACACGAATCAATCATCTATAATGCTACGCGTCAGAACATGCTTGCCTGGAGCGTTGGTTCTGGTAGACAAGCACTGAGAGCGGAGCGGGGTGATGAGCACTATTATCTACACGACTTCTACTTGACCGTATTGCCATCAGGCGAAAGAGTTTCTTTCGCAACACAACGTCCCATACGTCGAAAAAGCGGTGGATGAAGACCGTGGCGCGCTGAAGGAGATGGTTCAGAAGAGCGGGCAGAGCGGCGTGCCGGTGATCGATATCGACGGCCAGATCGTAGTGGGATTCGACCGTCCGCGGCTGGAGCAGATGGTCGCCACGAGCCCGACGGGCAAGGTCTCTCTGGGTGCAGCCGTGGCTGACGCTACCCGAATCTTAGCCAAGCGCGGCCAGATTCCGGTTTTCGGGGCTTACGTTGGGAAGGTGAATTCTGGCTCAGCGGCGCAGCGGGCAGGGCTGCAGCCGGGAGATATAATCACTGAGCTTAACATGCGCCCGATCAACAACGCGAACGATGTCGAGCAAGCGATCGCCGTTTTGCGGCCGGGTGCGCTGGCGCAAATCGTGTTTCAGCGGGGTGACAAGGTCCAGCGGACGCAGGTACGGTTATAGGATAAACTGTGACCCTACCGGGCGCCTTTCAAACTCAAAGCGATTCGGCCTCGCCCGAAATCGACACTCAAAATGCGAACCGTGACCACGTCGCCGACAGACACGACGTCGAGGGGGTTGGCGACGTAGCCATCTTTCAATTGCGATATGTGTACCAGACCGTCCTGCTTCACGCCGATGTCCACGAATGCCCCGAAGTCCACGACGTTTCTAACCGTGCCTTTGAGGATCATCCCTTCTCGCAAATCTTCCATCTTGAGGATGTCTTTATGCAGGATCGGCGGAGGCAGTTCGTCGCGAGGGTCACGACCTGGCTTCTCCAGGTTCTCCAGGATATCTCGCAGCGTCGGCCCACCGATTCCCAATTCCGCCGCGAGATCGTCAGTTGTCAGGCTGCGCGCGATTATGTGCGCCCGAAAGTCGGCCACAGCGGACGGAAGGTCTCGCCTCTCCGATACCTGGCCAATCTTCGCCAGGAGTCGCTCACACGCCGCGTAGCTCTCAGGATGGATGAAGGTGTTATCCAGGGGATTCTCTCCATCGGGGATCCTGAGAAACCCTGCGGCTTGCTCGAATACCTTTTGCCCCAGCCCAGACACCTCGGCGAGTTGTCGGCGATTCTTGAACTTGCCACGCTCGTCTCGTAGCTTAACGATGTTCTCCGCCACTCTCTTGTTGATGCCAGAAACGTACTGCAGCAGCGAAGCGGAGGCGGTGTTGAGGTCAACGCCGACGTAGTTCACGCACGACACCACCACCGCGTCGAGCGCCTTGCCTAGCTCCTTTTGATCCACGTCGTGCTGGTAGAGCCCGACGCCGATTGATTTCGGATCGATCTTCACCAGCTCGGCCAGCGGGTCCTGCAACCTTCGCGCGATAGAGATGTTGCCGCGCTGGGATGCTTCCAGGTCAGGGAACTCCCTACGTGCCACCTCGGAGGCTGAGTAGACCGAGGCGCCGGCCTCGCTGACGATCACGTAGGCGAGATTTCCCTTGACCTCGGCTATCACCTCCGCCACCAGCGCCTCGGTTTCGCGTGAAGCCGTGCCGTTGCCGATGGCGACGACGTCGACGCGGCGCCTTGCCGCGATCTCTTTAATCTTCTCCTTGGCTTCGTTCCACCGGTCCCGAGGCTTGTGTGGGAAAATGGTGGCGCCCTCGATATAGCGTCCGGTGTCGTCGACGACGGCTACCTTGCACCCGGTCACGAAGCCCGGGTCGATTCCCATCACCGTCTTGCCACGGATCGGCGGCTGAAGCAGCAGGCTCCTCAGGTTGGCTGAGAAGATTGCTATTGCGTGCTTCTGTGCCTTTTCCGTCAGGGTGTTTCGTGTCTCTCGTTCTAATGACGGAGCAAGCAGCCGCTTATAACTGTCTTCGTGACAGAAAACCATATCCTCTTCGAGCGGCGAACGGGCATTCGTGGGGCGTCGCCGCTGCAATATCGGTCTAGCTACGTCAAATGGTAGGTCAAGGCGGGCCTTCAACACGTCGTCGTTCTCGCCGCGATTGATCGCCAGGGTGCGATGCGGCGGCATCTTGGCCACTGGCTCTGAGTAGTCGTAGTACATCTCGTACTTCTTACCTTTGTCCTTGCCGACATCGCCGACACTCGAATGCAGAACCGCGTCCTTGAGGAATATCTGTCTGAGGCTTTTCCGAATCTCGGCATCCTCCGAGATAACCTCGCTTACTATATCTCTGGCACCGGCGAACACGTCATCGATCGACGCAAGCTTTAGCTCTGGGTTCAAATAAGGCCGGGCAATCTCTTCGCGAGTGGCCTTCAAGGTCTGCTGCGCCAGTATCATCTCGGCCAGTGGCTCCAAGCCCTTCTCTCGGGCGATGCTAGCCCGCGTGCGTCTCTTTGGGCGAAATGGCAGGTAGATATCCTCCACTTCCTGGAGTGTCTTGGCGCCGCCGATCTGTTCCCCCAGCTCCGGTGTCAGCTTGCCCTGTTCCTCGACGATGCGAACAACCTCATCCTTGCGTCGAATGAGATTACGAAGATAAGTCACTCGCTCACGAATAGCTTCGAGCTGCACCTCATCCAATCCCCCGGTGGCCTCTTTGCGATAGCGGGCAATAAACGGAATCGTATTATCGTCGTCAAATAGCTCGACCGCACGCTGAACCTGGGTCGGTTGCAGCGTCAGCTCTCTGGCGACTTGCTCGGCAACAAGCGTAGCCACGATGCAGTTTCTCCTTTAGCAGCACTAACCTCCGATTTCTCCTGTATTATACCATTTCGCGATCCTCAGGCACTGAGGCGTTCGCTCCCTATCAGGAAACTGGTTCTATACTGTGGCAAAAACCTGTTTACCCTCGGTATGTGCTGGTATATACTGAAG
>JACPRP010000012.1 GCA_016189905.1 Chloroflexota bacterium
GACCCATCAAGAGGGGTCATAGCCATCAGAATATGGTGGGAGAATCGAATGAAGCACTCAGTCGAATACCCGCTAACCGAGTTCCCTAGAGTTCACTTTTGAATCATAAGGGAGTTCACTTTTCAATCGTTCCTAACACAACCCTGAGAGTCCGGTAATGTACGCGGGATTGTGGAAATGGCGTTTGACCGTCAGGATTACGCTCCGCAGGATGCTCACACGCAGCCCCAAGCGCCGCTCATAAGCATTGAGAAATTATTCCGACTCTTGCATCCAGCTCGATTCTGAGGTAGGGGCAGGTTTGAAACCTGCCTCTACCATAGGGCCGACCAGGCTACGAAAGCCCAACTGATTTCTTAAGCGCCACCAGGCCTAAGTGAACCGTATTGGGCTTTATAGCAGTTTGCAAAGGATTTTGGCTAGCGGAGCAGCCACCGATGTACCGAGCGTATGCAATGTAGCGCGGGGGACGAGCCCCCCGCTGGGCGGGGTGGGGGACGAGCCCCCGCGCTACGGGTAGCCATATCAAAATGCAAACTGCTATAAGGCTACGATCCATCCTCCACCTGACTGCCGAAAGTCCAAGGTGCATCTAAAGGCAATCGGCGTTACTTTGTTGTATTACGTGGCGTGTCCCGAAGCAAATGCCGTCCGTTGGCTCCGCTCCCACGAGAGCCTGTAGCCGAGCCAGATCAAGGCCACTCCGAACAAGACTGCGCCAGCGGAGATGGCAACCGGCGGAAAGAGAGGGACCAAAGATAGCGGCACGCTGCCGATCACCAGCACCACGGCTGGTACTCGCGGGAACACCCCTGCTCTGAAGGTGGCGGCGCCAAACAAGATCATGCCGACGAGCATCACAATCCCACTGGCCCCAAAGGCAGCGCCGGTGACCCCGGCAAGCAGGTCTCTCTGCTGGCTCTCACTCAGCGACGACAGCGCAAACGTATTCGTGTACACTAGACCAGTCACCAGACCGATGGCGATCATCCCGACGACGTAGCCGACCGCGCCCAACGCCCCACTCTCCTCCCGCTGCCGTAGATACAGCCCGGTTATCGCCAGGGGGGAGAGCACGAGCCCGATGAGGTTGAGCGCGTTCAGGGCCAAACTGGTAGGATAGAAGTACAGCAGAACCCAGGCCACCGCGGTCAGCGCGCCGGCAACGATGGTGGCCCAACCACTAAGACGGAACAGGGTCGAAGATGCCATGACAACCTCCTCTTAAGATGAATGATCGTACGAAGCGTTATCTGGGACCGTAGAATCTGGGTGAAAGGCCGTCTACAACACGCTACTCACCTCCGTTTCTCACGGCAACGTAGCACCTACGCGCACCAAGTATCGTAGTGCCGAACGATGTCGAAGGTATCGACGGGGTTTCACCTATAGCGTTTTGCGAAAAGATTGAGCTGTTGTCCAGGCAGTGCAGGAGCGACTGCCAGTGTAGGAGCGACTGGCTGTGTAGGGGCGACTGGCTGTGTAGGGGCGACTGGCTGTCGCGCTCAGCAGAGAACCGAGCGCTCAATATTACCGCAAACCGCTGTAAGCCAGCGAGCGGAGTTGTCTTTCCGTGGCCGGCGGGGTTGAATAAGAGAGTGAGTGGGTGAGATTCGATCGCCTTTTTTGGTGCAGCCACCAGTAGCAGGCGCGGGGTAACATCTTCGTGCCCGCGAGGGGGATGAAACTTGATCTGCGCTGACCATTCCAATTGCGTCCGGTCTTGAGAAGCAGCCATCGCATGCTCCACAGTATCGCAGGTCGCTTTTCCCGTTGGCGGCAGAACGCGCCGTATTCATTTCATAGGTCCATTATATTCACTTTGACAGACGATGGCAATATTTATGGCCAAAGCTAATTTTCAAAAAACGACATTGCCAAGCATCTCACGTAAAGTTTCACCAGAAAGACGCCCTACCTTCTCTTTGCGCCCTTTGTCCTTCCACCGAGGGACCGTGAAACTTCGGTCCTACATGTTGCGAGGTACTTAGCTGTTGCGCCGCTTTGCCTCGTCGATTAATGATCTTGCCACCAGACGCCTTTGAATCTGGTTGGTTCCCTCGACTACCTGGGTCGCCTTCGCGTCGCGCATCATTCGCTCGACCGGGTGATCCTTCATATAGCCGTGCCCACCCAGCACCTGAACCGCGTCCGTCGTGACCTGCATCGCCGCGTCGGCGGCGAAGTACTTGGCCATCGACGAAACTCTGCTCGCCTCGGGGGAGCCGATGTCGCCAAGATGTGCGGCCTCGTAGGTCAGGCAGCGTGCTGCCTCGGCTGCGGTGGCCATGTCTGCCAGCATGAACTGGATGCCCTGTAAGTGCGCGATTGGCCCACCGGATTGCACGCGCTGCAAAGCGTATTGCAGCGCGTAGTCGAGCGCGCCTTGCGCCAATCCGACCGCCCGTGCCGCGGTCAGGACGCGCGATTTACCGAGGGATTTCACGATGATGTTCAATCCGTCGCCTTCTTTGCCGAGGAGACACTCCTCGGGAACGACAGCATCCTCGAAAATCAGCTCCGCCGTCGGTATCCCGTGTGACCCCATCTTTTCGTCGATCTTTCCTATCTTCAGCCCCGGCGTGTTCCGTTCGATGAAGAACGTCGAGAGGCCCGCCGCGCGCTTCGATGGATCCGTCGAAGCGAACAGAACGTATGCCCCGGCGATGCTCCCGCTCGAGATAAAACACTTGGTGCCATTGACGACGTAATGATCCCCCGTCTTCGACGCGCGTGTCCTGACCTTCGTCGCGTCCGAGCCGACTTCGGGCTCCGTTATCGCCAGCGCCACCATCCTGGCGCCGCTTGCCACCTCAGGCAGGTATCTCCGCCGCTGCTCGTCGCTGCCCCAGTCGCTGAGCACGATCCCACCTATGGCCTGGCCCTGGACTGGGGCGGCGCAGGCGTAGGATGCCTTGCTGATCTCTTCCAGCACGATACAAAGATCGACGGCCGTGCCTGGATTCCCTCCGTATTCTTCCGGCACCTTGAGACCAAGGAATCCGTACTTCGCAAACAACTCAACCAGATCCCAGGGGTACTCGTTACTCCTATCGATCTCGCCGGCCCGTGGCAATACCTTCTCCTGCGCGACCTGCCGGGCCGTCTGTCGCAGCAATACCTGCTGTTCGTTTGGACTGATCATTCTTCTTCCTTCAGTTTGCGAGCGATGTCCTGCCGCAGGACAAATTTCTGCACCTTGCCCATAGCGTTAACAGGCAATCTCTCGATTAGCTCGAGTCTCTCCGGCAGTTTGAACTTGGCGATCTCTTTGGATAACAGAAATTGCACGATTTCTTCCAATGTGACGCTCTCACCTGGACGAGGTACCACGTAAGCGCAGGATTTCTCACCCAGCCTGGCATCAGGCATAGCCACCACCGCGGCATCCCTCACCTTGGGATGCCCGTAAAGCAAATCCTCGACCTCCCTCGCACTGATGTTCTGGCCACCACGAATGATGATGTCCTTTTTTCGTCCGGTGATCCGCAGATTGCCATCATCGTCGATGAGGCCGAGATCCCCCATGCGGAACCAGCCTTCCGCGTCAAACGCTTTGCTGTCGAGCTCTGGCTTGCTATAGTATCCTCCCATCACCCCGGGACCCTTGACCATGATCTCGCCCTCTTCCCCCGTCCCGACATCCCTGCTATATTCGTCGACGATTCTGACCGCCATCCCCGGCACGGGCTTCCCGACGGTCCGGGCCGTCACCTCGGGAGGATCGTTTTCTGACGTGAGAGTGACGATCGCGACCTCGGTCGAGTTGTAGACCGTGACGACGTTGGCCTTGAATCGCGCCTTGGCCTCCATAATGATCTCGGTGGGACACGGAGCGCTGCCATAGAATATGCTTCGGAGCGATGAATAATCATACTCCGAAACGCTAGGATCGCGTAGCATCGTGATGATGTGCGCGGGCGTAGCCATCAGGTGGGTGACCTTCTCCCGCTCGATGGACTGTAGCGCGTGCTGCGGCTCGAATACGTCCGTCAAGACCGCGGTACCCCGCTTGCCAATCGCGACGTTCAGCCCTGACAGGCCGAACGTGCTGGTGATGCCCGGCATCACCAGCACCGTATCGTCGCTGTCTTCCCGAAATCCCAGCGCCTTCGCGATGCCGGTGAACGCTCCATACCCCACCACGTAGTGCGTGCGCAAAACCCCTTTGGGCTCGGCCTCTGTTCCGCTGGTATGCGCCAGCCACGCCGCTTCGTCGCCCCCCGGCTTGAACGGCTCGAGGTGATCCTCGGGATACCTGGTCTCGATTGGGGAATCGAGCATCTCGCGCGTTGACACGGTCCCGGTCGGCGCAGAATCACCGAGCACCAGCACGTGCCTGAGGTCTGGTAGTCCCGAGCGAAGCTCGGCGACCATCGCCGGGTAGTTGAAGCCTTTGAAGGTGGCGGGGATAATAATGGCCGCGGCCCGGGAGTACTGCATCAGATACCTGACATCACGGGCCCGCAGCAGGTAGTTGATCGGCATATAGATGGCCCCAATCCTGGCTAATGCCAGTACGATGGCCGCGGCCTCGGGCGAGGTCGGGAGCTGCGCGCCAACGATCGCGTCCCTCCCCAGGCCCATTTCGAGAAACGATAGAGCCAGCCGTTTGGCCATCAGCCCCAATTCCCGGTATGTCGCGCAGCGGTCACCGTGAACGATCGCGACCTTATCGGGACAACGCCGCACAGCCTTGTCCAGACAGTCGATCACCAGGGGCTCCCGCCAGTATCCCTGCGCGCGATACCTCTCGGTAACTTCTGGCGCAAACGGCCTCATTCATCCACCTCCGACTGTGAGCGAAACCTGACTACTTCTTGTACTTGCCCAGCTTCTGATTTGCGAAGTCGAGGAAAGAGTTGTCCACGATCTCCTTGAAATCTATCTCAGCCTTCAGGTCCGCGTTTTCCCGGTACCACTTGTAATCCCTTATGAGGCTATCGACGTTCACATACCCGTCAGGATTGATGCCTACTGGCCTCGCTCTTTCCCATACGCTCCGATCTTTTATCGCCGTCGTCTCCACCAGGATATCGGTGTATTCCTTCTTGCTTCCCCCATCCAGGTAGGCCCTGTAATAATCCCGCACCGCCTGTACATAGGCGACCATAAACTTGTTGGCTACGTCCTTGTTCTTGGCAAACTGCGGGGAGTAGACGACCACCGATGACTGCTGTATTGGCCAGTAGTCGTCGTTGCCTTTGAGAGGCACCAGAATGCCCTTATCTTCGCCCTGCGTGATCGACGGCTCGGTCATTATCGCGGCGTCGATTGACTTCCCAGCCAGAGCTATAACCATATCTGGGAAGCCCATAGTGATCAGATCGGCATCGGTAGGCTTGTATCCACCCTTGGCGAGAGCCATAACGGCGTTGAGCTGTGTTGCCGACCCGACGCTCGCGATGGCTATCTTCTTCCCCTTCAGGTCCTTATAATCGCGAATCGCACCGCTGTCGTACAGGTCCTTACGCACAGCCAGGTAGGTCGAGCTAAGCCCTGGCGCGCCGCCAGTTCGGTCCGCCACGATTCTCAGCGGAATACCTCGGCCAACGGCGTTGTACAGTGCGACACTCGGTGCCCCTCCCGCCACGTCGAGCTCGCCGTTCGCCTGGGCCGGCACCATCTTCCCAGCGGCGTCAAACGGGATAAGATCTAGCTGAATCCCAAGCTCTCTGGCATACTTGCGGTCCGCCACGTGGAACATAGCGTCCCCATTCGATCCGGTTACGCCGACCGAGATTTTTTGCAGCGGCCCGGATGCCGCCGGTTTCGTCGGCTCAGCCGCCTTCGTCGCCGCCGGTGCCGGTGCCTTGGTGGCAGCCGCTGCCGGCTTCGTGGCCTCTGAAGCTGGCTTCGCCGCCTGCGTTGGCTTTGGCGCCGAAGTTGGCGTCGGCGTTGGCGCTGCAGTGCAACCGAGCATCGCGACCATCACGAACAGAGCGACAGATAACAGAGCTCCTCGTAGCAAATTCCCTCTAAACACCATTTACCTCCCAGATGTCTTTATTCTTGGAGTGGTTCCGCTACACTTTGATTCGGCCTTGAGCCAGCTTCTCCCCCGTCAAGTAATGCTCTCCCCTCAGTGCTAGCTCAGCTTCCTCTTCGATCTCCTTCGGCCAGTAACCCAGCGATGAGCCGAACCAAGGCATCTTGGGCTTCAGCTCGGGCAATCCTTCCTCCTCCCATATCTGCCTGGCTTTCTCCATAAACTCTTTTCTCGGGAGTGAGGTCGGTGGATAACCCCATTTTCTCGTCGCATCCACGAGGAGCGAAGAGGTGCGAGGCCGCTCCAAACCCATCTCGTCCTGTGGCATTGCCGAAGGGTCCAGAGACGCTGTCTTGCCTTGCGCTACATTGATATCGCGATGCGGCTGCATTCGGTAACACAGCGCCCACATCACTGAATCCATATCCCTCGGGTCGATATCGTCGTCGACGGCGATGATGATCTTGCAGTAGTTAGTCGTCCTGGAGCAAACGCCGTACAGCGCCTGCCAGACCTGTGGCGTGGTAGCGTTCTTCATACTGACCACGCAGAGCGTCCGGCCGCCGCTCTCCAGATGATAGCCCACATCCACGACGCTGTCGAGCCCGAGATCGTATTTCAAGAGCTTGTAGTGAATGGCCTCCACCCCTATCTGTGTCATGAGGCTGCTTTCGCTCGGCGGGAACTGACTCATATACGCGTTCCAGATAGGATGCTTGCGGTGAGTGATACACTTGACGTTCACATAGATATTCGGGCTACCCATGCCCATGTACCCGGTGAACTCTCCGAATGGGCCCTCTCTCTCCAGCGAGTCAGTCGGAACCTCCCCTTCGATCACAATCTCGGCCGTGGCTGGAACCTCCAGGTCGATAGTCTTGCATTTCACCACTTCGATGGGCTCGCCAGCGATGGCGCCAGCCACGTGCAACTCATCGATGCCGAATGGCACCTTCGTCACCGCCACCAGGCCGACATTCGGCGTCGGCGCAATGACCGCGGCCACCGGCATCGGCATGCCTCGCTCTTTGTACTTCCGCCAATGCTGCCGGATGTGTTGCGGCATCCTGCCACTCACGCTCATCCTCGCCGGCGCCTTCACCATGGTTCGATAGTTGCCTACGTTTCCAATCCCTGTGTCCGGGTCCTTCGTTATGTAGTTGCCGGCGGAAAAGTATGGGGCGTTGTCGAAACCCGGGGTCGAGATCGGGATCGCGAACTCTCCCAGCCCCCCGTGCTCCAGCAGGTTTTCGCCGATGTGTACCTCTTCCTGAACCGGCCCGTATTCGACAATCACAGGCTTGATCGGGTGAAACTGGGCGTGCTCCCACTTCTTCACGATATCGTTGGACTCGGATCTGGTCGCCATCGCCAGGGCGTAAATGTCCCTGGACGCGGCGTGCGAGCCCACCAGCACGCCGCCGTCATACTTCTTGCCTTTGGCGTCGGTCACGTTCTCGAACAGGAACGCCTTCCTATCTTTGTCGGGCAGGCCGCGAAACTGCCACCTCACCAGCGGCATCAGCTCCGTGTCCTTATTGATCTCCCGCTTGAATCTCACCAGCTTGCCGTTTTCTTCCAGAACACGGATGAATTCCCTGATATCCTTGTAGTATCCCACGTTGCACTCTCCCTCTCAGAAAGCCCCGTCAAAGACCTTCTTGCCCCATTTCTCTTTGATAGCGTTTCGAAGCTCTGCGCTGCCCCTGACCGACCGCGGGAACTGATCTTTCCAGTAAAAAGGTTTGCAGGCTACGACAACGCCCATCGAGTTGGTAAGCTCGCGGCGCTCTCTCTTGTCCGGCGGCAGAATCGGATCCAAGAGACTGCTCCAGCAGCCCCTCAGTATATCTATCGAGGAATCAGGGTCGCAGCGCGTGGCCAGCGCCCAATAAACGTCGGCGTGATTCGACGGATCGATGTCGTCGTCGACAACTATCACCCACCGACACACGAAAGCAGACTGGTAATAGCCGGAAACGAAATTCGCCGCCTGTTTGGCGTGGCCCGCATATTTCTGCTCTAGCGAGACTATCACCATCAGCGGTCCCCTCGCTTCGGTCGGCACCCAGACCCCCTTAACGCCTGGCACGTTCTTGTCTAGCTCGTTCCATATGATCGCGGCTCTAATAGCGTTCTTGCCAAACCAGTAATCATAGGTCCCGAACTGCGGTGGCGCCCCGAGGATTATCGGGTCGTTCCTGTGCATAACCGATTTGACCTTGAATATCGGCTCGTGTCTGGAGCCACTCGCGTAGTAGCCGGTCCATTCCCCGAAAGGACCTTCCTCTACCGTTTCGGTTCCAGGCGGCAACAGCTCTCCTTCGAACACGATCTCGGCGGCGGCCGGAATCGGCAAACCGGTGATTTCCCCCTTGATCACCTCGATTGGCTTCCCCCTCAGCCATCCCGCGTATTCGAATTCATCGACCCCAAGCGGGATGGCGCTGTGGGCCGTGCTCCAGAGCAACGGGTCCCCACCCATAACCACTGCCACTGGGCAGCTCTGCCCCTTCGCCCAGTATTTCCTCCTGATCACATCGCCGTGTTTGCCCGGCGACATATAGACAGTGGCCACGTTCTTGTCGTGAATCTGGGATCGGTAGGTGCCGACGTTGACGACGCCGGTGTCGGGATCACGTTGTATGACCATGCTTCCGGTTCCAATATACCTGCCGCCGTCGCGCTCGTGCCACTTTGGAGTCGGAAACTCGAAGATATCCACGTCGTCTCCCACGTGAACGTTTTCCATCACCGGTCCGGTCTTGACTTCGACCGGCCGCACCGGGCTGAACTCACGCTGAATCAAGTCGCGGAAACCCCGCACCTGGTCGATGCCTCTATCCTCTAAAGGAAGATCGAAGGCCAGAGCCACCAGCTTCGGTATGTTCAGAAAGTTGGTAACGACCCGGTACCCGGCCGGATAGTCCTTAATCTTGTCGAACACGAGCATCGGCATATCTGGAGCATCGAGCCCCAGTTCCGTGATACCACCTATCTCCAGGCTCCAATCGGCCCCCTCGACAGTCTTTAACAGGCCCAGCTCATCGGCCCGCTTCATAAACCCCCTGAGATCGTCAAAAGCCACAGTCAACCTCCCTTACTTGGCCCCACTCATTGTCACAATTATCGAACACGCTCATTGTGTCGCCTTGCGCTTTGCCAGTATTTCGTCGAGCTGCCCGGCAAGTCCGTTGTTTGCCTTGATCGTGGACACCGTGTCCTGCAAGTCCTTGCCCGATACAAATGGACGCCAGATTCCCGTCACCTGCTCTATGTCCTTTTGAACTTCCTTGTCCTCGCCGAGCCTCTGGAAGGCGTTTCTCAGATAGTCAACTCTCTCGGGCGCCACCTCGGGCGGTAAGGCGACGGACATTCCTCCGGCGCTTACGTATGCCAGGGCAGCCTCCAGATCCTTCGGGGGACTTGCTCCAAGCTCGGTCATCGACGGCACGTCAGGAATCGCCGGGCTCCTCTTAGAACCCAGTGTGAACAAATTCACCACGTAGCCATCCTTCTCGTCCTTCATCGCAGTGGAATCCGAGGTAACCATTATGTCCACTTCGCCTCGCGCAACCGCGAGCGTCAAATCCTTCTTGCCGCCGTAACCCGAGATAACTTTTCCATCCAGGCCAAGGATTTCGGCTGCCACTGCGCCACTTATCGCGATAGCCCCCTTGGCGGTGGTGCTGCCTATCTTCAAGCCCCTGGCCTGACGCAGCGCATCGATAGTCTTGTGAGGAAGTTTCGGCGATATCTCAAACACCGTGCTGGACGGGCTCACGTCGGCAAGAAAGTTGA
>JACPRP010000059.1 GCA_016189905.1 Chloroflexota bacterium
GAATATGGTGGGAGAATCGAATGAAGCACTCAGTCGAATACCCGCTAACCGAGTTCCCTAGAGTTCACTTTTGAATCATAAGGGAGTTCACTTTTCAATCGTTCCTAACAGCCAAACTTGACTTTTGGCAATCGAACAGTTACACAAGCTTGCGGGAACTTGTTGGGGAGACTATCAAGACGTCAACGGAAGTGAAAACGGACGCACATGAACGCAGACGGATAGGCATAAGATCGGTGTTCAGATCGACGCGTCCTTCCGTTGAAGGACGCGTCGATCTCGGCCTTCCCTCCGTGTCTCCATGGTGAAACCGGGCCACTAGATAATAGATAGGCCTGGTTGCTCTACGCCGCCGGTCCTCTCGAGCAGAAATAGCTCGAGTTCAGACCGTTACGTATCCACACGGGACACCCAGGACAGTTGCAGGCCAGTTGGGTGTTGAGATCCGTGCATTCGGACTTGCCCACGTCCTGGCTACAGAATTCCATCTGCACCGCCTGGGGCGCTGGCAAGCGCATCGATGCTCCTCCCATTCCCCCCATAGCAGCACCTCCACCCATCGATGTCCCGAACGGCTGCGATTGGCCTACTTGAGAGACTCTGCTGGCGATGCAGGTGCTGGTCTCTCGCACGGGACAGTTTGAGCAGCGACAGTCCTGAAGATTCTCCTTCGAGTACTCGATCTTAGGCACAGCATACCTCCGTGAAGATTCTGACGCCGGAGAAATGCTGCAATTAGTGTGCCAGATAGAAGCTGATACGGTGGCTTGCTCACATCGATCTGCTCGCTCGCCCAGATCAATCTGCTCGATTGAAGACTACCACGTCGTCGCAGGCCTGAATCTGTACCCGATCACCTGGGGAGACGCGAATGGATGGTCCCATTCTGGAACGCACGGTGCTACCCGTTGCCAGTCGGACGGTGATCAGTTGATCGTGGCCGAAGAACTCTCTCGATACTACCTCGCCCAGACCATCTCGGTCGTGAGCGAGCGCGATGTTCTCGGGTCGGAGCATCAGGTCTACCTTACCTGCCAGGCGACTCTGACTCCGTAGCAAGCCTAGCTCGCAGGTTACCTCCCCGCCGGCGATCTCGGCAGGGATGAAGTCTGCGTCGCCGACAAAGGTCGCCACCTGCTTCGTCGCCGGTCGATGGTACAGCTCCTCCGGCTCGGCTAGCTGTACTATGCGTCCCTCCATCATCAGCGCCACCTGGTCCGCGAGGCTCAATGCTTCCTCCTGGTCGTGGGTGACGAAAACGGCGGTCGCATCTGCGGCCCTTAATATCTCGCGAACCTCGCGGCGTACCTGGCCGCGCAGCGAGGCGTCGAGGTTGGAGAATGGCTCGTCGAGAAGCACGACGTCGGGACGCGGCACGAGCGCCCGCGCCAGTGCGACGCGTTGCTGTTGCCCACCGGAAAGCTCATGCGGCATCCGCGATTCGAGGCCACTTAATCCCACTAGAGTTAGTATCGCTTTCACCCGAGACCGGCAGTCGTCGGCCTTGTTAATGCCGTAAGCCACATTGCCGGCGACGTCGAGATGCGGGAACAGCGCGTAGTCTTGAAATACCATCCCAACCCTGCGCTTCTCGGGGGGGATGAAGCTCCCATTGCCCACAACCGCACGCCCACCGATCTCGACTATCCCTTCGTCGGGGACCTCGAAACCTGCCAGCAGACGAAGCGTGGTGGTCTTGCCACAGCCGCTCGGACCCAGGAGCGCCAGAACCCGACCTTTGGAGAGTGTCAGGCTCACCCCTTCGACGGCTCTCACAGGTCCAAAGCTTTTGGAAACGGATGAGCAGCGGATGGAGATATCAGTCACTTCGCACCCCCTTTTCTGAATGCAGCAAGATAACCATCGATAGCCCGGAGACGAGGAGCAACAAGAGGGCCGGCGCGGCAGCCTTGGCGAAGAAGCCCTCGGCCGTCGCGGTCCAGATGGTGGTCGCCAACGTCTTGAAGCCGATGGGACTCAGCAGCAGCGTCGCCGGCAGCTCCTTCATCGTCGTCAGAAACACCAGCGCCATCCCGGCCAGCAAGCCTGGTCGGACGAGAGGGACGGTGACCGTCGCCAGCACCTGGTAAGGTGTGCGTCCCAGGCTTTGAGCGGCCTCTTCAATCGATGGCTTCACCTGCAGAAGGGAGGATCGCGTCGCCCCGATCGCCTGAGGAAGGAAGCGCACCACGTAGGCCAACACCAGCAGCGCCAGGGTCTGGTAGATCGGCGAGGCGTAGTTGGCCGCGAAAAACACCAGCGCGAGGGCTACCACGATGCCGGGCAGCGCGAACCCGGCGTAAGTCGCCCGCTCCAGAAACGCGCTGACCTTGCCCGGATGGCGTACCGCTAGAATAGCTATAGGCAACGCGGTGGCGATGGCGGCCACGGCGGTCAGCCCAGAAGCGTACGTCGAGTTCAGCGCCGCGCCCCAGATTATCTCGATCTGTGAGCCTTGCGCCAGTCCTAGAACCAGCCAGTAGGCGAGGACCGAAACGGGCAGAATCACTGCAAAAAGGACTACCAGCGAGCAGAAGGCAAGAGCCGGCCAGCGCCACGGTCCCAATCTGGCGATCGGGGCTGGCCTTACAGCGCCGGCGCTGCTTCGATGGTAGCGCGCTCGACCTCGCGTGCGAATCTCCAGGGCCAGAATCAAACCGGTGAGCATGACGAGCGCTAGCGCCAGCAGCGCCGCCATCGTTCGATCGAAGGACCCCTGGTACTGGAGGTAGATGGCGCGAGTAAACGAATCGAACTGCAGAAGCGACACGGCGCCAAAATCGCTTATAGCGTAAAGTGCGACGAGCAACGCTCCAGAGGTGATGGATGGCCGTAGCTGGGGCAGAATGACCCGCCAGAAAGTCGCTCGTGCGCCCTGCCCGAGGCTCCTGGATGCCTCTTCCAGGGCTGGATCGAGCCCCTGGAGACCAGCGCGGATGCTGAGCAGCAGATAGGGGTAGCTGAAAAGCGTCAGCGCCAGCATCGCCCCGGGGAACCCGTAGATCTCGGGCAGGCGATCCACGCCGAATGTGCCGGAGAGCAGTTGCTGGAGTACCCCCTTTGGCCCCAGCGCCGCTACCAGCACGAAGCCGCCCACGTAGGTCGGGATCGCCAGCGGCAGCACGCCGAGCACCGACCACAGCTTACGCAGGGGCAGATCGGTCCGCACCGTCAGCCACGCCAGCGGAACAGAAATAACCGTCGCTCCCGCCGTCACGGCTATGCAAAGTCCCACCGTGCTCAAGAACACCTCCAGTGTCCGGGGGCGCAGCAGCAGACGCCAAACCTCAGGGCCGGCCCCCAGGGCCCTGAGGGCCAGGTAGACGACGGGAAGCAGCATGACCACCACGACCAGCCCGGCCAGCACCCACAACAGCGTCGGGCCTTGATGTTTCAGACCTCTTTTCTTAATGGCAGCATACACGTTTCGTCTTGTCGCCGTCAGTTCCATCCCTGTCATCTCAATAGCGATGCTCCTCTATCCCAACAAGCTCCAATACTCTCAACCCTCAACCGTTCCCACAAGCTCCCGCGAATCGCCAACAGCGAGCGGAGCTTGCGAAATACTGATTTCTCCCTGTCCCACGACATCTGTATGATACCAGTCGACGAATCGCTGAAGACCCTCCTCTATCTCAACCTTCGGCGAATATCCGAGCAACCGCTTCGCCTTCGTGATATCGGCGCAGGTGATGGGGATATCACCGCGTTGGACCGGCGCCCGTCTAATAATAGCCGATTGGCGACTAAAATGCTCGATCAGTTGAATGAAATGGCGCAACGTAACGGGACGGGAGTTTCCCAGGTTGATGATCTCAAAGGGCAGATCGGCGTCGAGGGCCGCGATAGTCCCATCGACCACATCGTCGACGTACGTGTAGTCGCGCGCGCTATCTCCCTGGCCAAACATCGTCAATTCACTGCCCTCTAGAATGGCCTGCACGAAGAGATAAGGTGCCATATCGGGACGACCGCGCGGTCCGTAGACCGTGAAGTATCGCAGACACGTGCATCTGAGACCGTATAACCTGTGGCAGTCGAAGCACAGTTGCTCGCTGGCACGCTTGGTCGCGGCGTAAGGCGAGGCCGGCACGATATCGGGGTCGTCTTCGAAGAACGGCAGCCTGGCTGCCTCTCCATAAACCGAGGAGGAAGAGGCAAACACGAAGTTGGCGATATCGTGGCGGCTGGCCAGGTCCAGCAACCCGGCGGTAGCATCGACGTTAACTTCCTTGTAGACCGCCGGGTTGAGGATGGATGCCCGCACACCTGCCATCGCGGCGAGGTGGATCACCTTGGAGATCGGCTCACGGGCGAAAAGGCTCTCCATCGCGCGTCGGTCGCGAATATCGATTTCGTGGAGCCTGAAGCGCGGATTGAGCAGCGCTTGAGCGAGGTTCCGCCGTTTGCGGTTGGGCGAGTAATAGTCGTTTAAGTTATCGACGCCGATCACCGTATCTCCGCGCTGGAGAAGCCTGGCGATCACGTGGCTGCCGATGAACCCGGCGGCGCCGGTGACGAGAACGTTCATAGAAAATCTCCTTCAGTCGGCGACACGAAAGGTCGCGAATTGGGCCAGCGCGGCGGGCCAGAAGCCTCGCTCACCCGCTGCCAGCGTCTCGGCGGCGCGATGTCCCATAAGTAGTGAGTGATGGACATTGTCGTGAATGAACAGGCCATGCCGGCCGATCAGCCACAGATTCTGCAGATCGGCAAGCCAGCCCAGCGTCTGGCTCAGGGCAGCACGGTAGTCGAGATCGTAGACCGGGTAGGCCTGAGCGAAGCGCCGGCTGAAGACCTCGACGACCTGTGAGGCACGGGCCAGCCCCACCTCTTCCAGCAACGGAATGACCAGGTTCCCAAGCTGCTCATCGGAGAGCGCGAAAAGGTCGTCGGCGGCGTCGCAGACGAGATCGAGGCAAAGAACCGTCCTGTCGCTCGGGACTGTCGCCACGCTGAAGTTCTTCTGTTCGGTTACCCTGTTGAACGGAAATCGGCTTTCCGGAAAATAGTAGGTGTCGGCCTGTCCGACGCACGGGATGGCCAGGACAACGTAGCAGAGCACCACCGCACGATAGCGTAAATGGCTGGCCGCTTCCTGGATGTCGCGTGGCGGTGCAGGATCGAGCCTGCGCATCAATTCAGGGATCGAGGCTGTCCAGATAAGCTGATCCGCCCGAGCCTGAACCCGGCGATCTCCTTTGGAATAATGGATCGTGCGCAAGCCATCGGGACCCCACTCGATCTTTTCCACGTCGGCGGAACACTCGACGTTCGCCCCCGGCATAGACGCGAGCGCTTGGGCGTAGACGGCGGGAATCCGCCCAAATCCACCCCTCGGATAGAGGTACTGGCCGGCGGCATTGCGACCGAGCGCCAGACGAACGAAATCGGCCAGCCCCCGCTGATTCACGCGACGCTCGGCTTGATCGGCGGCGATCAGGCTCCCGGGAAGCCCCCACACTTTCTCCGCGTAAGGGCCATAGAAGAGCCGGTAGAGCGGCTGGCCAACGCGAGCCTTGAGAGCTGCCTCATAGGAGACCGGCGTGCCCGATGTCGGGGTGACCTGTCTCACGAGCAAGCCCGCGCCAATGCCGAGAAGTCGGCTAGGGCCAAGGTGGAGCATCGAGGCCGGGCCTATCGGGTAAGGAAGGAAGCGGTCTCCCAGGCGAATCAGCCCCCTTCGGGGTCGCCATAGCAGCTCATCGCCCAGCAACCGCCGCAGTTCTTCCAGGATGAGCGGATCCACGGCCGCGTGCAACCGGTGCGGTCCAAAGTCGAGGGTGTAGTCGCCGTGGCGAAAACCGGCTGCCAGGCCACCCAGGCCCAGGGCGCGCTCGAGCAGCAGGACGCTCTGCTCAGGGTGCTGTGCTAGCCGATAGGCGGCGGCGAGCCCAGCAGGTCCACCTCCAACTACCACGGTCTGGCTCATCGTGCCTCCTCTGCTGCCGCCCGTGTTTTCAGCTCCCCCAGTTCGTCCCCTCCCTGCGCGGCCTCTCCATTACCCACAAGTCCGGTTTCACCACGGATACATCTACGGAACGACGGAAACACGGAGGGAATGTGAATGTAGTCGCAGGCTTTATGCCTGCGCGGGACCGGTCGGGGTCTGAGCTGTGGGGTATGGATATCCGGCCAAACCGTGTCCGCTTGCAGCCCACAGCCCATACGAACGATAATCGCCAACCCAATCAGCCACGCGGCCGTTAGCAGCCACGTGCGTGTCTGATAGTCCGTGTAGACAGGGAAGAGATCCGTGACCATCCGAAATGGAGCCCAGGACAAAGAGAACGGGTCGACCGCCAGCACGACCACCTCGGCAGCGGCGGCCTCACGCAGCGCCAGCGTGATGCCCAGGGTGTAGAGCCCTGCCGTGGCGACCGAGATGATCGACCACAGGTGTCGTCTCGCTAGCGAGATGTACGCGGCCAGCGGAATGACGAGCAACGGCAGCACCGCGATCAGCATGCGCCCAGGAAACCACCAGCCGCGCATCGTGATGCTCAAGAAAACGGCCACTAATAGCTGCGTGCCGAAAACGACCGGCAAGACCCAGCGGGCGGGACCGACGCGGCGCATCAGCAGGGGCAACACAGGGAATACTAACAACAGAACAGGCGCCCATCGAATTAGCCCGAACTCGCCGTCGATCCAGAGCCCGATGAGCCGGTAGAGACGGTTCCAGACTTCCAGGTGCTTTCCGACCAGGGAGACCGTGCTTTCGCCTTGGTAGATCTGGTTCACGACGTAGGGCGTCAGCCCACCGTAGGTCACTAGGTGAAACCAGGCGTAAACCGCCGCGCTGGGAACGAGCAGGGCGAGCAACAGCACGCGGGCGCGAGTGCCCAGGCGGATGAAGCCGAGCAAGGCGATCGCGCCGCCGACCAGTACGTACTTGGACCCAAGCCAGGCGAGCCCGCTCAGCCCGAGCGCAAGCAGAACCGCGCTGCGCCAGTCGCGGCTCTGGCCGAGCAGTGTCCAGATACAAACGGCGACGATCGTAGCGGCCATCGTCTCGGGATAGATCTGCGTCGAGTAGATGAACAGCGGCGCGCTTATGCCCAGTGACGCGGCGGCGATAACCGAGGCCCGCAAATCGCCGGTCGCCCGGTAGGCGAGGAGAATCATAAATGCCACTGTGATCCCGCCCAGTGCCCCCAGAAATCCCTTGACCCCGTCCAGTCCTCCCAGCGCGTAAGCGGGAAGGATAAGGAGCGACGTCCCCAGGTTGTGCGGGGAGAGCGATCGACCGTCGGCGGTGGGCGCGGATTGGTACCAGAGCTCCTGTGGATGATCGAAGTAGGCGCGGTAACGTCTTAGCTCATAGTCGTTGGTCAGATCGAGGTCCCTGTCCTCGATCTGAGAGACGGTGGTCAGCAGATAGAACGGCTCGTCCCCCGTCACGCGTGCGCTGTGGCTCGCCCGCAGCGGGACTCCAAGCTGATTGAACCACGCGAAAGTAAGACCCACCAGAATCGCCGCGACGATCACCCGTGGCTCCGTGCCAAAGCCGGGCATGCGCAGCTCTAGCTCTATTTGACGCCACAACTTCTTCACGGCCCCAGAACCTCCCGCAAGATTGCCGGTAAGACGCGGCGTAAGTACTCGTGATACCGAATGAACGACTTGCCATGTCGACGAGTTCGGTAATTGATGGGAACCTGAGCCAGCCGCATCCGCTTGCGCACGAGGTCTAGTGTCAGGACCTGCGCGTAGTTGTAATCGTGTACGATCTCCGCGTTGGCCAGGGCGCGCGCGCTGAATGCGCGAAAGCCTGTCTGTCCGTCGCGTAGCCTCTTGCCGCACAGTAACGAGCCAAAGGCGGTAAACATCTGATTGCCGAGGCGGCGGCTGAGGCACATCCGTGGGGCCGCGTACGGGAAACGTGAGCCCAGAACGTAGTCCGCCTCCCCGCGCAGAACCGGACCGGCCACGTTCGGAATATCGGACGGGTCGTACTCACCGTCGCCGTCGAGATAAACCGCGCCTCCCGCACCGAGACGATGGGCCGTGGCCAGCCCGGTGCGCACAGCCGCGCCCAGCCCGCGCCGTTTCGGATGGCTGATGACGATATCTGCCCCCGCCGTACGCGCGATCGCCTCTGAGCCATCCGTCGAGCCATCGTCCACGACGATCACCTGTGTCTCGAAGCCAAGCTCTTTCAGCCTGGCCCGTGGCACTCTCGCGACCACAGGCGCGACGGCGGCAGCTTCGTTGTGAACCGGAATGACCACGGCCAGGATGCTCCCCGGGAGCGGAGGCCCCGGCGCATCTAGCGGCTGGCGCGCCAGCCACCACTGCCGCACGAGCACCACCAGAAACAACATCACCAGGCAAAATACGGCGACCCCCACCGTCTCCCTGACGCCCGCCGCTATGGACTGGGTCAGCAGCAGAGGCCAGAAGATGGGAACGAAGCTGGAAACGATACCCTTCTGGCTTTTAATACCCTTTCCCGCCCAGAATTTTACACGACCCACGTGCTGGGCGGGATCAGACCGACGCGGTTTCCGAAAACCGCGTCGGTCTCGTGCCACACCATTTCCGAGAAGATCGATGGGAAAGAGCATAGGTATTCCGCGACTGGTTTCACCGTGAGTGGCGCAGAAAATTCCCAACAATCTCTCTGCGCTCTTTGCGCCGAAACTACTCTCTCTCTGTAGCGCGGGGGCTTGTCCCCCGCTTGCACCTCTGCGACCCGATGCGTTGGACCGCGCTACGTTGTCGCATAGGACCTGAGATATCGCAACCATCGTGGCTATCGCGAGAGCGATTACGCCGGCCAAGGGAGCCGGTGCGCCGAAGAGCGAAAAGAAAACTAGCGGTACGGCAAGGAGACACAACGAGAGCCTTCCTGGCAAATGATGGCAACGACCCAGCACGGCAACGGGCACCGTAGCCAACAGGCCGCCGATGAAGCCAGGCCAAAACGCGAAGGAGGTCCACGCGCCTGCTTGGAAGATCATGCAGGCCAGGCCGGCAACGGCGAGGCCATAACCAGGCTGTACACCTGAGTGATGGATCGAGAGACGACGCCCGACGAAGCCGTGGAATTCTAGGGGCGCCGCGCGCGCGGCGCTCCACTTTTGCGTCAGGTATTCCAGCGTCTCGTGAAGCTGTGACGCACCACCTTCATTCTCGTTCCCCACGTATTTTTCGTGTATTTCGTGTGTTTCGTGGTTGCCCCTCGCCACACTAATGCGAAATCTTCGTCGGGAAAGACTATCGGACGGGCCGCGAGTCAGCGAGCTTGGGCCGAGGCTGGAAAGACCCTCGGCGACCAGACACGGAAGTCCGAAAAGGTAGGAGTACGCGAACTTCAGGGCGTGGGTCGCGACCGCCAACGCGAGGGCGACGGCGGGGTCGAGGCCATACAACATAAGCGCGCCGGTGAGGCTGGCCTCGTAAACGCCGAGTCCTCCGGGGGTGACCTGAAAGCCTTGAAACGCGATGGTGAATGCCGTGGCGACGATGGCAGCCACCAGCGGCAGCGGCACATCGGCAGCCTGAGCCACCGACCAGAGTGCGCCCGCTTCCAGCAGCCAGCTCGGGACCACAATGGCAAAAGCGGCCACCAGGCGCGCTCTGGAGATGATGGCGAGGGACGCGCGCGCCTCGCGCGCGATCTTTACCACTCGCGCAGGCACCCTCCGCGAGAGTGGCAGCGATTTCCCGGCGGCGATAAGATAGCAGCCAAAAGCGCCGACGGCGATGATCGCGCCCGGCAGGGCTAGCAGGCCGAAAAGAGCGTCGAAGCGACCGCCGGCTATGGGCGCCACTGCCAGAGCGATCAGGCAAAGGGCAGCCAGGTCCATCAGCCGGGCGAGCAGGGTCGAGCTGGTGGCGGCTCCTACCGACACACCCCGTTTCGCCAGGAGGCCTCCCCGGACGACCTCGCCTACCTTCGTCGGGAATAGATGATTGGCCATCAGCGCGACCTGCAGGATGGAGAACAGCCGTCCAACGCCGACGCTGTTGCCTGGCAAGAGCACTTGCCAGGCAACGGCCCTGAGGCAGAACGCGAGGGTGTAGGTCAAAAGAAAAACGAGCACGAGGTCTGGCCGAGCCAGCAACCCATTTGCCGCCATCACGAGCCCAGCCCCTTCCCCGAGGCTCAGCACCGCCCAGGCAAGCATCACCAGAAAGACGAGCGTCACGGCAAGCTGCCGTGGACTCCAGCGCAGGAGATGTGCGGCGTAGGCGGTTCGGGGCGCGGCCCCGCCGAGGCGCGAGACTACAGCCACCTGTTCAGAGCGCTCCTTTCTCGTGCAACAGCCGCAGCGTCCCATTGAGATCCGAAAGATTGCCCAAATCGATCTTCGGGGCGTTTATCGAAGACAGGGGCTTCAGCTCGGGAAGTGTTGGCGCCCCCAACGCCATCGGGTACTCGAAGGTCTCCTTGGCAAAATATTGCTGGGCTTCGTTTGCGAGCAGGAAGCCGATGAACCGCTCCGCCAGTTGTGGGTTGCGCGCGGTCTTGAGCATCCCGATGCCCGCGACATTGACCATCGCCCCGGAGCCGCCGGCGCGAGGATGATAGTTGCGGACCGGGAAGCTCTCACCTCGCTCACGGAGAAAGGTGTAAAGATAGTAGTGGTTGACGAAGCCAGCCTCGATCTCGCCTTTACCCACGGCGTCGACGATGGCGATGTTGTTCGCGTAAGTCTTCGGCTCGTTCTTCTTGATGCCCTCCAGCCAGGCGCTGGCCCCGGCCTCGCCATCTGTCACTCGCAGAGCCGTGACGAACGCCTGGAAAGAACCATTCTGGGGCGCCCAACCGATCTTTCCCTTCCACTTGGGGTCGGTGAAGCTCAGGATCGAGTCCGGCAAATCGGACTCCTTGAGCGTGTTCGTGTTATAGGCGACGACGCGGGCACGGCCGGATAGCCCGACCCACTCTCCTTTGGGGGAGCGGAACCGTTCGTCGACCTTCTTTATGATGGAATCCGGCAAGCCGCGAAATCGGCCAACCTGAGAGAGGGCGCCCAACGCGCCGGCATCTTGCGCGAAGAACACATCGGCCGGACTGTTGTCCCCCTCTTCCAGAATGGTCGCCACGAGCTCGGCGGTATCCCCATAGCGCACCTGAATCTCGGTGCCGGTCTCCTTGGCGAACTGCTGGAGCAGAGATCCCACAAGGCCCTCGTTGCGGCCAGAATAAATGGTCAGCGTATTCTGCGAAGCCTGTCCGGTGCAGGCGACGGCTGCGATAAGCACCCCCAGGAGTACGAGCGCGGAAGTTAGAGCATGCTTCACGGATATTACCTCCGGGATCAGCCGAAGGCCACGTGTCGCGTCGAGTGGCCTTCGGCTCCCCCACAATTTACTTGAAGTCGGCCGGGGTGACGAGATCGGCCTGCTTGAGCAGCAGGGCGTCCGCGGCCTTGTTGAGGCCCTGCAGCGCCTGGTCGCGAGCCTGGATCGTCAATTTGCCCGGGTCCGACTGGTAGTACTCGACGATGGCCTTGTCGGCCAGCGGATCGACCTTCGCTACCTGGGGCTGAATCGCCCGATAGAAGGATAATCCCTCGACCATCTGTATGCCAGCATTCGCCGCGTTGCCATCCTGAGCGCTCTTCAGGGCCTCGTTCAGGTACCGCGCTGACGCCAGATAGAAGATGGCGTGATACCGCGAGTAGATATCTTGCGCCGCGGCTTCATAGGCCGCCGCGTCCTTATCCGCCGCCGCCTTCTGGGCCCGGCTCATGGCCTCGCGCAGCGGGACGTCGACGGACCCTTGCCGATTGAAGTTCCCCTCCCGGCTCACCGCGACGGCGGATAGAGAGTTCGGGTATTTCCCGTCCACATCCTTGCCCATGTAGATCGCCCATGCCTCATCCACGAGCCCTGGATTCAGAGCGCTCGCCGCCTGTTGGATGTATCGTCGTGACCAGTGGTAGATGATGTTGAGCACTCCCTTCTGGATGGCCTGTCGTCGCTGAACAGGGGTGTAGCTCGCGGCGGTGCGAGCGCCCGCGATGGCATCCATCACCGGGTCGTCAAGGAAGGTCGCGCTCTTGAAGAACGCCACGGAATCGGAAAACTCCTGAGCCCGCGCGGCTTCACGGGCAAAGAGCCGCAACGGCTTGCTCTGGGCGCCCATCCTGGCGACCTTGGCCGCTTCGTAGACCAGGAGGATATCCGCCGCCGGCAGGGGCTTTCCATCGTTAACCTGATTGGTGAGGGTGGCGATCTCCTGGTAGTCGGAGGAGATGCGCTGGTAAATCTCCCGATTGGTGTTCGGGGTGTAGATGCCGTCCGGCTTGCTGGGAGTTGCCGGATTAGGCGTGGCGACC
This sequence comes from Chloroflexota bacterium, assembly GCA_016189905.1. GTDB lineage: Bacteria > Chloroflexota > UBA6077 > FW602-bin22 > JACPRP01 > JACPRP01. The sequence goes on from JACPRP010000059.1 coordinate 12,297, forward strand.
TGCCCCGGATTGGCCGCCGTGGACGAAGCGCCGCCGGCGGGCTTGGCCTCCGGCGCCGCGGAGACCGAAGCGGAGACAGATGCAGATACGCTGCCGGTTCCGCCGATGGTCTTCACTGAGCCGGGGCGGGCCTCCGCCTGGCAGCCAACGGCCACGGCGGCGATGGCGAGGATCCCCGCGGCCATCGCCAGCGCGTGGGTTTTCCACCGCCTGCGTGTCGAAAGGCTCTCCCGGTGCTGAATCCATTGGATACGATGCCGATGCTGGCCTCCACCCGCGCCGCTGGCGCTTGCCATCGTCGGGTCGAGCAGCATTCTAGTTGACTTATTGGACATCAGACCTCTCCTTACCGTTGCTTTCTTACTTGACTGGATTAGGTTACACTAAAGTTATCGCTATGTCAATACTTATTAGAGTATTTAGCAGCATAGCATCACAAGCATTGGGACCCTGATTGCAGCGGTCTTTGATTGCTCTTAGCGATCCAGCGAGCGCGCGCCTATCATCCCCTCTCCCGCACGCACGAGGAAGGCAAGGGCGAGCACAGTGCTGCCAGGCTGCGCGCTGCCGGCCATCTTCGATAGCTACACGATAGGTAAACGTTTTATAATCTTTCCCGCCCAGAATTTAGTACGGCCCAAGTGGCGGGCGGCTTCAGACCGACGTGTCCTTCCGCCGAAGGACGCGTCGGTCTCGGCCACACCATTTGCGAAAAGATCGACGGCAAAGAGCACTAGCCGTCTGTGCCGAGCCCGCTCAGATCGAGCGTCGCGAGAAAACCCCGAAACGCCGAAGGCAGACCAGCGTACTCTCCTCCATCCACGTCAGCATGCACGATGTCCTGCCTGCTCGGGCCATCGGGCCCGCAATCACCTCTGCTACTGCCGCTAACGCTCGCGCTGGCCAGCGTCTCCACGCTCATATACACCGGACTGCCCTCGCGAACGGCGATAGCAAGCGCATCGACCGGGTGCGCCGCGATCTGCACCGGGCCTTCCTTACCGTCGACCCTCAAGCAAGATTGCACCTGCCTCTCCTGGGCGATGTGTAGCACAACCGCCGTGATCTTTCCTCCTAAACCTCCAAGCGCCGAGATCAGTAGCGTATAGGCTTCCGAGCGACGTGTCCTGGTGCCGGTGATCTCTGCCGAGATGATGCTTGCATCCTCTCGCGATAGACCGATCCGTACAAGACGTTCTCCTCCTTTCTCCTGGATGAGTAACACGGGTTGCCCGCTGCGCGGGCAGTGGTTGATGCCCTGAAGGGTCATTTCGACCATGATGGCTCCTCTCTTTCGTCGATCTAAGAACGTATTGCTGTTCGAGCCCGAAAGCTATTCCGCCAAAACGCGAGGACGATCCGCCAGACGATTGGTCTCCAACGCCAGCTTAGGCCATACTCCTCCGCAAGCCGATCGAGAGTGCACAAAGTCACCTCTCTGGCTGCGGAGCTTACGGGTGAATGGCGAGCCGCATCTGCGCCCTGCCCAGGTACCCGCCATGCCTCGATGAGTAGTTGATCGACCAGGCACCGCAGAAGCCAGCGGTCCATCATTCTTACACAGGTCTCTGCCGCTAGCTTCATCTGTCCCACGGCGCTTGATGCGGGCAACCGGTAGCGGCGGCTTCCGCCACAAACGAGGATTTGGGGCAGGACTGCAGCCACGCCGAGGACCTGCGGCAGAAGGCGATGGGAATCCCCTTGCATTTGGCTTCCCTCTTCACGTGTTTGGCCAGATCGTGTTTCACGAAGTCGCAGAAGACGATGATCCTGTCCACGCGCTCGGGGACCGGTTTCGTGAAATTGGCTTTGCCCTTCTGCCGTCCCCGCCAATGAATGACTTCCGTGAACCCTTCCCCCTCCAACTTCTTGGGGATCGTACCGAGTCGGTCGCCGCCAACGATGAGTACGGTCAATACGAGATCCTCCTCGAAACACAAAATAATATGATCTAATTGATAGAAAAGGTATTGACAGATGAATTATGTTAGTGTAGGCTAAGAACGTTGATGCGATATTACTAATCAACGCGGTCGGTGTCAAGCATTTCCTTCAACATTCGCGAATATTCGCACAGGCCGGGTGAGACGCCCCGGTTGCCCTACCACCACCCGATGTGCAGAAGTCTTACACAAGGGGGCTTTACGTGGAGAGAACAACACGGAAGTTGTTGATGCTCATCTCGTTTTTGGCTCTGCTCCTGGTGGCGGTATCGTGCGTCCCCGCGCCCGCGAGCGGCGGAGCCTCCAGATGGGACCGTCCTGTGAGCGGGATCGAGGATGCGCTCAACCGGGCCGCAGCCGCCTACGAGAAGGGGGACCGGGAGGCGGCCACGCAGTTAGCGAAAGATGCCTATTTCGAAGTATTCGAGAGCAGCGGGATGGAGACCGCCATCCGCCTTAACATCTCCTCCCGACGCGCCTTCGATGTGGAGCAGGGCTTCACCAGGGTTCGCCAGCTCCTCCGAATGGAGGCCAGTCCCGCCGAGGTGCGGCAGGGGGTTTCCAGGGTGATGGCCCTGCTTCGGGAAGATGCCGCGCGCCTGGGAGGGAACGGAGAGATCAGCCCCACGGCGGACTTCCTCGCCTCGTTCCTCATCATCGTCAGGGAAGGCTTCGAAGCCATCCTGATCATCGCCGCTATCATCGCCTATCTGGTCAAGTCGGGCAACGACGCCAAGGTGCGCACGATCTACCAGAGCGCCCTGTTTGCGCTATTGGCGAGCATTGCCACGGCGATAGCGGTGAGATTCGTGTTCAACATCAGCGGCGCCAGCCAGGAGTTCCTCGAAGGCGCCACCATGCTTCTGGCAACGGCGGTGCTCTTCTCGGTAAGCTTCTGGCTCCTGGGCAAGGTTCAGGCGCAGCGGTGGCAGCAGTATATTCAGAGCAAGCTCGAAAGGTCCCTGACCACCGGCAGCGCCCTGGCCCTCTGGTCGGCGACCTTTTTAGCGGTGTACCGCGAGGGGGCTGAGACGGTGCTGTTCTACCAGGCGCTCATCGCTGGCGCCGAGGGCGAAAGCCTTGGCGCCATCGGCCTTGGGTTCGCCGCGGGGGTCGTGGTGCTGGCAGCCATCTTTGTCGCGATCAGTTGGGGAAGCGTACGGATCCCCATCAAGCCTTTCTTTGTCGGCACCGGCGCCTTCCTCTACTATATGGCCTTCGTCTTCGCCGGCCAGGGCGTCAGAGAGCTGCAGGAGGCAGGGGCGATAGGCGTCACCTTAGCGCCGGGCGTGTCCGATGTGGATCTTCTGGGCATCTACCCCACCTGGGAGGGCATTGCCCTGCAATCGGCGCTGGTGCTGGCCGCCGTAGTTGGCCTGGCGTATCAATTCCTTTTCAAGCCCCGATCATCATCCGCGACAGGAAGGGCGACCACGTGATCCACCGGACCTGCGGCGCGTTCCCGTGCCACCGTAGGCCCGAGTTACTCCACACACTAAGAGTGAGAAAGGAAAGCAACGAATGGCAACCAGAAACAAGAGCTATGCGCTGGGGTTAGCGGTGCTGATCGTGGCCATCCCAGTCCTGGTAGGATGCGCCTCCAGCGCCCGGACCACCGGCGTCTCCGGGCAGGCCGCCGAGCAATCGAATAAGGGTGGAAAAACCGCTGCCCCGGCCGCCGGCTTCACCGAGTACCCCATCGGGGATGAGGTCGAGATCGAAGGGCTGAGCATCGCCGCGGTGTACTTCCAGCCAGTGGACATGGAGCCCAGTGAGAAGGCCGGCCTGAAGCGTGAGGAGGCCGACATCCACATCGAGGCGGACATCAAAGCGCTGGAAGGCAACCAGACGGGATTTGGCATCGGCGAGTTCGTCCCCTACCTGACGGTGAAGTACAAGATGCAGAACCTGGACTCGGGTAAGGAAACCGAGGGCACCTTCATGCCGATGAACGCCGCCGACGGGCCGCACTACGGGGCTAACCTCAAGATGATGGGGGCGGGCAAATACAAGCTAACTTACACCATCGAGTCGCCGGAAAAACAGGCCTACCTCCTGCATGTGGACGAAGACACCGGAGTGCCCGGGCGCTTTTGGAGGAAGCCCATAGAAGTGAGCTGGGAGTTCAACTTCGTACCGAGGAAATGGTAGCCTTGGAGTCTGGGTTGGCCCCTTCGGCCAACCCAGACTCTGGCGACGACTTTGAAGGGGTTTCGAGGAACATACCTTGCTTGAGATACTCGTTTCGACGTTGAAGAATGCACTGGAGCTGGCTTTTCTACTGGCGATGTTATCAGCCTACCTGGAAACCACGCGGCACAGGGGTCTGGGTCGTCCTCTGGCGCTGGGAGCCCTCCTGGCCCTCGTGGCGACCCCGATCCTCATCTACGGGATGAAGTCCTTCCTGGAGCGGGAGATTGCGGAGGGAACTCTCAACCTGCTTGCGGTTCTGTTTACCCTGGGCCTCATCGCGGGTCTCGGCCGGCCCCGCGATCGGCAGGATGGCGTCGCGAGGAGCGGTAGCGACAAGAACTGGACCCTCTCGGCCTCGGTACTTGCTGCCTCCTTCGTACTGGTTGTCATCAGGGGTTTGGATATCGCTCTGATCTTCCCCACTGTATTTGCGCAGAATTCACGTCTCCCAAACAGTGACCTGGCCATCAAGCTTTCGGCTTTCATCCTTGGCCTCAGCATAGCAGCGCTGGTGGGCGTTACCCTGCGCAAAGTAGTGGTGAAGGTCCGTCCTGCGTGGGTCGCATCGATCTCCATCCTGAGCCTGCTGACGCTGGCGGTTCAGGAGGCTATCACCACGGTTCAGATGATGGTGGTCCGGGGCATGGTCCCCCTCACCGAATGGCTATTCAGAATCATTGTGCCTGTGATCAACAACGATTCGGCCTTTTATTACGCCCTTCTTGTCGCCGCCTGTGTCCTGGTGCTGGTCGCTGCCCGGCAGCATCGCAGGCAAAAGCCTGCTTTACAAGGGCTAAATCCTGCTCAAGAGAGGAAGCTCAGGGTTGCGTCAAGACGAACCGGGACCCTGATAGGGGGCGTGAGTGGGTTACTGGCGCTGGTCGTCCTTGTCGACGGAGCCAGTGCCGTCTATGCCAACCGCCAGCTTAGCCTTTCCCCGGCTACACCTGTTGCCCCCCAGGGTGACGTGGTGATGATGCTCGTAGATTCCGTGAGCGATGGGACGCTGCGCCGCTTCTCCTATGAGGCTTCCGATGGCACTGTCGTCAGGTTCCTGGTGGTCCACAAGGGATCAGGTGTCTTCGGGGTTGGCCTCGATGCCTGCGCTGTCTGTGGACCGGTCGGGTATCGCCAGGAGGGCAAGAACGTGATCTGCATTCCGTGCGCCTCCATTATTAGCATCCCCACTATAGGTTTTCCTGGAGGGTGTAACCCTGTGCCCCTGCACTACCACAGGGATGGTGACTCTCTGGTCATTCCAGTAGAGGCGCTCGAAGATGCTAAGAGGGTCTTTAGCCAATGAGGGGGTGTTGCTTGTGTTCCTGAGGATGGTGAGGCGCTCGATCGTTAAAGGGTGGCATAAGAAGGTCCTGGCGGTGATGACCGTGACGATCGGCACTGCCCTGGCAGTGGCGATGCTGAACGTTTCCCTGGACATCGGGGACAAGGTTGACCGAGAGTTGAAAGACTACGGAGCCAACATCCTGGTGATTCCTAACGTGGAAGCCATCGCTTCTGAAATCGAGGGGGTGGGCCTCGGTGCCCGTGGAATCCCGAGTTATCTGCCTGATGGCGAAGTCCCAAAGCTAAAGACGATCTTTTGGAGCAACAATATCGTGGCTTTTGCGCCGTTCCTCGATGTTCAGGCCAGTGCGCCCAGCGGGGGCCAGGTTCCGGTGATCGGCACGTGGTTCCGCAAGACGCTGGTCGTCCCTACCGGTGAGACTGTGACCACGGGCGTGAGAGACATCAAGTCCTGGTGGCAGGTGGATGGCGCCTGGCCAGACGACGAGAGCGGCGACGCGCTGGCCATCGTGGGCCAGGCTGTGGCACGACAGCTTTCTCTCAAACCAGGAGATAGCCTGAATCTGGCCTTCCCCATCGAGGGAAGCCACAACCACACGGTGAAGGTGAGTGGAATCGTCTCCGCTGGCGGCGAGGAAGATAAACAGGTCTTTGTTCCTCTTCCCTGGCTCCAGGAGGCCGTCGAGCTCCAGGGCCAGATATCTCGACTGGAAGTCAGCGCCCTGACCATACCTAAGAACGAGTTGGCCCGCAAGGCGGAGAACGACCCTGAATCCCTCACGCCTGAGGAGTTTGAGGTCTGGTACTGCTCGGCGTACGTGGACGCCATCGCCTACCAGATCGAAGAGGCTATCCCGGGGGCGCGAGCCAGGCCTATCAGGCAGATAGCGGAATCGGAAGGGATCATCCTGGGCAGGGTTCAGTTGCTCATGGCTCTTCTTGCCCTTGCGGCTGTGGTCAGCTCGGCTCTGGGCATCTCCAACCTGATGGGTGCAGCCGCCCTGGAGCGCAGCAAGGAGGTGGGGCTGCTCAAGGCCTTAGGTGCCTACGACTCCAGTGTTACCTGGCTTTTCCTGGCAGAGGCCGTGCTTATCGGTCTCATTGGTGGAGCGATGGGGTTCGCTCTGGGACTCGGCTTAGCCATGTTTGTCTCGGAAAACGTCTTCAGAACCACCCTGGAGGTTAAAATCGTCACGGCCCCCGCTGCCTTCGCCATAGCGGTGGGCGTGACAGTGCTTGGGCTCCTATCTGTCGCCCGCGTAATCGCCAGGCTGGAGCCAGCCCGGATTCTAGTGGGGAGGTAACCTTGTGAGCAGATACTGGATGCTGGCGCTGATGCTGACCGCTTCTCTCACCAGGCGCAAATCCCGCGTTGCCATCGCCTTCGCCGCCATTGTCATCGGCGCGACCATAACCTCAGGCCTGGTTAACGTTTACTACGACATCGGCCAGAAGATGAGTCGGGAATTGCGGACCTACGGGGCCAACCTGGTGTTGACCCCATCCTCGCCCGAGCAGCAGCCATATGTCAGATTGGATGACATATCCAGCGTCGCCGCAAGAGTGGACGACGTCAGATTGGTCGGCTATGTACCCTATCTGTTCGGTATTGCAGAGTTGCAGCCTGCCCAGGCAGAGGGCGATTTTTCCTATTTATACAGGGTGGCGCGGGGGCACAAGCGCGAGCTTGTGGTCGTCGGCACCCGCTTTGACCAGATCGAAAAAGTGAGCCCCTACTGGAAGATAACGGGAGGGACGGCGGCCACGATCGGCCAGGAGAAGGACTCGGCATTAGTGGGGGAGATAGTTGCCACCAGGCTGAACATAGCCCCAGGTGACAGACTGACGCTTACCGCCGTCGATAGCGCCCGGACTATAGAAGTGCTGGTCGGAGGAATCCTCACCACCGGCAGCGACGAGGATACTCAGATTTTCGTCGACCTCGATCTCGCGGGCGATTTGCTTGGCAAACAGCGCGTGGCCAGCGTAGCCTACTTCAGCGTTGTGGGCGGCCTGCGAGACCTGGAATCCTTGGCCAACGACCTGATGACAGAATTTCCGGATATCACCGCCAGCCCCATCACGCGCATCTCGAAATCCGAAGGTCAGGTGCTGGACAAGATAATGTCGCTGGTGTTCCTGGCGGTGGCGCTCATACTCCTGCTGACTCTCCTGTGTGTTGCTATCACCATGTCGAACGTGGCCATCGAGCGGCGTCGGGAGATTGGCTTGAAGAAGGCTCTGGGGGCGCGGGACAGAGCCATCATGTTGGAGTTCCTGGCGGAGAGCAGCGCGCTCGGGCTTGCGGGAGGCCTGCTGGGCTGGGCTCTGGGCCTGCCCTTCGCCCAGGCCGTGGGGCAGAGCATCTTTCAGTCGGCTGTGTCCATCCGGCCGGAAGTGCTGCCTTTGGTGCTCTTCCTCTCTGGATTCCTGGCTGCTCTGGCTTCTTTCCTCCCGGCCAGAGCGGCCGCCAGAGTGGATCCCGCGACGATTCTCAAGGGGGAATAATCGAGCGAGAAGGAGAGCACGCGGTGTTGCTGGAAATAAAAGAGGTGTCCAAGATCTACGGGAACGTATGGGCGCTCAAAGATGTGACCCTGGGTGTCGGTCCGGGGGAATGGCTATCCATCATGGGGCCGTCCGGTTCCGGCAAGACGACCCTGCTCAATATCATCGGTTGCCTCGATAAGCCATCGCGAGGATCAGTGATTCTCGACGGAGCCGATCTATCCTCTCTCAACTCGAAGCAGTTGACGGAGGTTCGCCGCGATAAGATCGGCCTTGTCTTCCAGCAGTTTCATCTGATTCCTCACCTGACGGCGGTCGAGAACATTATGGTCGCCCAATACTACCACAGTATGTCGGATAAGCGCCAGGCGCTCGGGGCTTTGGCCAGAGTGGGGCTTGCCGATAGAGCCGACCATTTCCCCAGCCAGCTCTCAGGCGGCGAACAGCAGCGAGTCTGTGTGGCCAGGGCGCTGATCAATTATCCGAGACTCATCCTGGCCGACGAGCCCACCGGCAACCTGGACGAAGCCAACGAAGAGCTCATCCTGGGCCTGTTTCGCGAGCTCCACGCGGAGGGGCACACGCTCGTCGTCGTCACACACGACCCTGATATCGGGCGCCTGTCCGACCGCCAGGTGAGTCTGGAGCACGGATTCATCCGATGTGTTCAAGCTAGATCTGGCGAAGTCTAGCCTTGTGCTGTCTACGACAGAGACATCGGCTCTACGTCCAGGCCAGTGATTAGTTGGGCGACAATCACAGGATAGGGAGGAGTGAAGGCAAGTATGGGCTACGTATTGGGAGCTATCACGACAGGCGTCATCATTCGCTGGGTGCACTTGTTGGCGGCCATTCTCTGGCTCGGGGGAATGATCTTCGCCACCTTTCCCCTGATGCCGTCATTGCGAGGTGCGGTCGATCCCGCGGCCAACGCGATGATCGTGGGCCGGGTGGTCCGCCGTTTCCGTCTGATGGTTGGCGGCTCAATCTCGCTCCTGGCGGGCACGGGCATCCTCAATACATCCTGGCCATCAGCCTCGGCGTCGCCGCCGTGCTATTGGCCAATTTCCTCGGGGTCGTGCCGGCGACTTATAGCAGTTTGCAAAGGATTTTGGCTAGCGGAGCAGCCACCGATATACCGAGCGTATGCAATGTAGCGCGGGGGCTCGTCCCCCGCTGGGCGGGGTGGGGGACGAGCCCCCGCGCTA
>JACPRP010000053.1 GCA_016189905.1 Chloroflexota bacterium
CAGATCCTCGGGAGCGATCCCTACATTGCCTCTGAAATGTGATAAAAGTCACATTAACGAAAAGCAAAACCAGGTAACATGTCAAGCGGTAATAGCCGTGCTTCTGGCCATTTACCCCATCGCCATGCAGGCGCAGCGCTGAAAGACCCAGTTGAGAGGCAGATCTCTCCCCAGCGTATCACGGATTTCCACGATAGTTCGAGTGCTTAGTTTGGATTTCACACTTTCGCGTTTGAATAAGCGCTCTTACTATGGAACCCGATTCCCGAAGCCCTTGAACGCACCGGTCTGCGCTGACCTACGCAAGGAAGGAGATTGCAGTGGAATACAACAAGAGCCCTGCTCGGCTTCCCTGGCATTGAGAAGACCGTAGGACGTGATTCAAGACTATCGTTGCAGAATGAGGAGGACAGAATATGCGAAAGCGCTTGCTCAAAGCGCTTGGTCTGTGTGCCCTGATGATCATCGCGAGCAGCAATTTGCTCAGCGTGGCCATCGCCGCATCGCCGACCACTCCTGATCCAGATGTGGTGGCCAAGTTCTGGTGGTGGAATTCAGAAACGGCAGTTCCCTCCGGTTTCACCGCCGAAGGTGAATGCATTGAGGTCCCCGGCCAGGGCGCTATGGGCATCCACTACGTCAAGATGGCCCACCTCGATGGCACCTTCAACAAGCTCGAGCCTGAAGGGCTCCTCATCGACCCCACGACCGACAAACTGGTTGGCGTCGAGTATATCGTCATCTCGAAGACCGCACCTACCGCCTTCGGCCAGACCTTTGAGCCGTTCCCCCTGATCGAAGGGGCCTGGGCTCTTCACCTGTGGCTGATAGAGAATCCCAACGGCCAGTTCGCCCCCTTCAACCCGCAAGTGAGTTGCGGACGCGCGGAGGCTCCCCGGGCGATGTCTATGGAGAATGAACCACTTCCCGAAGAAGATGCAACTCAGGAACATAGATTTCAAGAAGAAGCATCTCAATCGATTGGAGACCCAATCGGCACGTTGTTTACGGCCGATGAGAATGGGAACACGATATCGGTAATCGACGCAATGACCAAACAGAGAATTGGCACGGTTCCAGGTGGTCTAGCCCCGCATAACGTGCAGGTGAGCCCGGACGGTAAGACCCTCTGGGTTACCAATGCGGGCAGCAACGATCTATGGGTATATGATAGCTCGAACATGCAGGTGCAATTCAAGATGCCACTCGGAGAGCATCCTGCCCATGTCGTTCTAAGCCCGGATGGTCGTCTCGCCGTTGCTGCCAACAGCGGCGATAACAACCTGTCTATCATCGATGTTGCCAGTCGTCAAGTCGTGCAGACCGTGCCAGTTGGCGCAATGCCGCACGGTCTTCGCATCAGCCCAGATGGGCAGTGGGCCTATGTGGCCTCGATGGGGGCCGGAACGGTGTCCATCGTCGACCTTCAGTCTCTCAAGCTAGATGCCCAGATTCCAGTGGGGAATTCGCCTGCGCAGGTTGGTTTCCTTCCTGATGGCAGCCAGGTGTACGTATCGCTTGTTGCGGATAACGCCGTCGCGGTAGTGGATACAGTTACACGTCAGGTAGTTGCGAAGGTCCCAGTGGGCGATTCGCCGATTCAAGTTTATGCGACGTCTGATGGCCAGCGCGTCTATGTCGCCAACCAGGGTACTTCAGCGGAGCCAGATAACACCGTGTCGGTGATTGACACCAGCACAAAGCAGGTAATCGCTACGCTGGTCGTAGGCAAAGGTGCTCACGGGGTGGTCGCGAGCCCTGATGGCTCGCGCGTGTACATCACTAACATCCACGATAGCAGTATCTCGGTGATCGACGTTGCTAGCAACGAGGTGATCGCCACGATACCTGTTGGCACAGGGCCGAATGGTATCACTTTCGGTACGGTGCAGGTGACTGAGCTCGCCGTTCAATCTAGCGAGCCTGCCCCCGCAGCAGCACCAGGTGGTAGCCGGATGGGCGACCTTCACTAGAAGAGATCAGATTCAAGACTATCGTTGCAGAATGAGGAGGATAGAATATGTGAAAGCGCTTGCTCAAAGCTCTCAGTTTATGCGCCCTGATAATCATCGGGAGCAGTAATCTGCTCAGCGTGGCCATTGCCGCAATGAATTCCTGGTGCCCGTCGACGATCCGTCCAGGAACCTTGAGGTCCACGACCTTACGATAGGCCACGCCGTAGACCATATCGACCTGAGCTACATGGCCTCTGGCCACGGCATGGGGCCTCACGCCGAGGTGCACGTCTACTTCATCAGCCGCGAGGAGAGAGCGGGGATCAAATCAGCATTCACAGAAGCTGTCTGGAAATGGGTGCGAGCCCACCCGACGGCCAAGGCGTCGGGATGACGACGGCAGAGGTCCTTCAGCGAAGGACCTCTGGCCGCCAGGGTCGGCAGGGACGTGTTAGGCCAGCGGCAGCGTGAAATAGAAGGTACTCCCCTTGCCCGGTTCGCTCTCGACCCAGACACGCCCTCCGTGGGCTTCGACCAGCATCCTGGTGATGTACAGGCCAAGCCCCAACCCTTCGGCTATTCTTGTTACCCTCGCCCGGTAGAAACGTTCAAAAAGGTGTGGCAGGTCCTCGGGTGCGATCCCGATGCCACGGTCGGTCACCGAGACTGTCACCTCGTCGTCTGTCTTCTCTGCCCTGACCAGGACTTCAGTTTCGGGAGGCGAAAACTTCAGCGCGTTGGTCAACAAATTCAGCAGGATGCGCTCCAGACGGCCAGGATCGGCGCCCACAAGGGGTAGATCTGCCCGAATCTCTGATTTGACCCGTGCCATGCCCTCCAGTTCCGCGGCACGCTCCAAAAGGTCGGATACGAAAGCCCTTAAGTCCACGGCTTGCTTCTCAAGGTGTAGCTGTCCCGCCTCCAAACGCGCTGACTCCACCAGGTCATGGATCATCGCGTTCATTCGTCCAGTTCCCTCGACGATGGCGTCGGCGCTCTTACGCACCAGTTCCTCCCTGTCCGGGGCCCGCTGGATAAGCTGCGCCTGTCCACGAATGATCGTCAGCGGCGACCGCAGATCGTGGGAGACGGCGTTGATGAAGTCCTTCCGCTGCTCATCACGCGACCGTATTTCATCGGCCATCCGGTTGAGCACGTGCGCAAGCTGCTCGATTTCGTCGCCAGTCGTGATTTGCGCGCGCCGGTGCATCTCTCCCCTTCCCAGAGCGGCGGCGGTTTCGGTGAGGTGCCGTAGCGGCTGTACCAACAGCTCAGTCACCAGCGCCGCGAGCAGGAGGCTGAAGATGACGACGCCGACGAAGGTGGCTATCGTGTTCCGCAGCGACTCTTGCACTGGCGCCAGCGCCATGGCGGTGGGTGCAGAAACGCTGACAACCCAGCCATACTTGGGCGTAGCGGTCGCGACGATGATTCGCCTGTCGCCCAGAAGGATATCGGTTAGTTCGCCTGCGAAAAGCTCCCCTTCCAACGCTGTGCGCACGGCCAGGTATCCAGAAACATCCCGCTCCTCCCACGTTAGATACCCTTTCCCTGTATGGAACGCTAGTCTACCGTGGCGGTCGGCGAGGAAGATGTGCTGCCCCGGCGCCCGCTGAACGGTTTCGAGCGCCTTTGGGAAACGATCGAGGTTGAGAGCAGGAGATACCGCTCCCACTCGCCTGCCCTCACGGTCGAGGATTGGCGCCGCTACCGGTACGAGAGGACTGCCGGTAACCCTTCCGATGAGGACATCGCTGACAGTGGGTTGTCCGGTGCGCATCACATCTTGGAACCATTCACGATCGGCCACGTTGATGGGTTCCAGGCCAGTAGCGGAGCCCACTAGATCGCCGCGCTCGTCAAACACAGGGACCGGTTCCTCGTATTCCGGATAGATCGGCGCGAGTCTCGCCAGGTAGCTATTTATGCGCTGCGGATCGAAGCTAAGGATAACGGGGTCGGTCGCGTAGGACTTGGCTAACGCCAGCGCCTCATTGAAACTGTCGTCGACGATGACGCTCACGATCTGTGCAACACGCACCTGGTCAGCCATGACCTCGTCTCGTCGCATTTCGTAGACTGCCCTGTAGTTCTGGATCAGCAAAATGAGAACTGGCGTCAAGACCAGTAGAGTAGCGATCATCAGTTTAGCGCCTAAATTCATTCTCAGCACCTTCATACCCGTTCATAAACAACCGTATTTGAGTTACGTTATGGCACTCCTGTTCTGCAAGGGGAGGCTGAAGTAGAACGTGCTCCCCTTGCCCTCCTCGCTCTCGAACCAAATATGGCCGCCGTGCCGCTCGATGATAGTCTTGGTGACGAAAAGCCCCAGGCCGGTCGCTCCGTGGTAGCCTGGAGTTCCGGCCGGAAACGGCTCGTAGAACGGTTCAAAGACGTAGCGCTGACGCTCTTTGGGGATTCCCAACCCGTGATCCCGAACCGAGATCAGCGCTTCACCATCTTCCGTCGTGACAGTCACCTCGATTCGCCCTCCTTGAGGCGAGAAACGCATAGCGTTGTCCAGTAGCGTCAGCAGCACACGCCGGATCAGGTTGGGGTCGGCCTCGGCAAACACCGCCCCCGTTCGGCACAGTATCAAGCTGTGGCGCTCCTCAGCGGGCGCTGCTTCTCGAATCTCCTCCTCAGCCAGCGATGCAAGATCGATCCTTCGAAGTTGAAGCGGTCTTGCAGTCGGACTGACTGTTTCTAGTAGGTCCTCCACCAGACGAGCGATGCGTCTGGTTTGCCGCTCGATCACTTCGAGAGCTTGCTGTTCCTTGGCTGGACGCGCTGCCTTTGAACGTAGCAGAAGTTGAGCATAGCCGCGAAGCGAAGTGAGTGGGGTTTTTAGCTCGTGGGCTGCCGCCGAAAGGAATTCCTCGCGTAAGTGCAGCGTTTCGCGCAGATCGCTCAGCGTCCGCTCCAGCCGCTCTGCCATCTGATTAAAGGTCTTGCCCAGTTCCTCCATCTCGTCGTGGGTCTTGATGTCCACCCGCCGGGTCAGATCACCTTTTCCCAGGGCCCTGGCCTGTTCGGTCAGACGCAGAATTGGCTGAAGTAGCCTACGGGAAGTGACGAGTGCCACGGCCACGGTCAAAATGGCGACCACGCTGAAGCCGAGCAATTGATCTCTCAGCGCGGTTCTAACCGGCGCCAGGGCAACGTCCTCCGGTACGGTAGCTCCCACCACCCAGCCGTATTTGGGAGTAGGGGCAAAGGCGCCGATGCGCGTGTCGCCAAGGAGAGGCGAGACGAAACGTCTGACCTCGCTAGGCCTACCTTCAAGCGCCGCTCTGATAGGTTCGAAGTTTCCGAGGTTCCGCTCCTCCCACGGAATTTCTGGCAGGCTAGTGTGGAACGCCACAGTCCCCGTCGTGTCAACCAGAAATATGGTCTGCTCTGGCCTAAGCGCTACGCCATCAAGTCTACTTGACAGCGCTGCCAGAAACAGCGAAATGAGCACAATGCCACGCGTCCTACCATCATCGTCACGGATGGGAACGGCGACGATGATCGTGGGCCTGAGGGTCCTGCGGGAAATCACGACCTCGGAGATCACCGGCTCTCCGGTAGCCATCGCCTGCTGGAAATAGGGCCGGTCTGTCGCGATTCTCAAGCGTTGGGGCTCCTCAAACGGCAGCGATGAGCCCACGTTGTCCCCTTCCGCATTGATGATGCTGATGGCCTCGTATTGAGGGTAATAGGGGGCCAGTCGCTGTAGGTGCGGGTCCACCTGGGATGGATCAAAAGTGTGCACCAGCGGATCATCGGTCAGGGCCCAGGCGAGCGCAAATGCCTCATCGAAGCTGGCGTCTACCAGAGCCGCGATGGCCTGGGCGGTCTGCATCTGATCGTCGAGAAGCGCTTCGACGCGGCGTTCGTTCGCATCAAGAAAGCCATAAATCAGCAGGGCGAGGACGGGGATGAGGATCAGGACGAAGCTCGCGAGCAGCTTTACCCGTAAGGTCAGTCGCGGCAATGAAAGCTCCCTCGTAAAATGGACAGAAGAATTGCTGCAACACTCCTATATTCAACACTCCTATATTAACGATATGCTGCAAGTCCTATACCGTTATTCAGTCTCCCACCGTCGAACCACCCAGCTATCCAGGTGCGTCACGTTCTTACTCCAGCAAACCTGAAGGGGCTCGCCTTGATTCAATGCGACCACGCTAACTCATCGACTGCTTCAAGGACTGCGCCGCCCTTATCCCGCTTCCAGCGGGCTTTGGTGACTTAGCACGGTCGCTTTCAGTGCCGCGCGTGGCTTACCGTGCATCCTGGCTGCCCATGGAATTTGCTGCCCATGTGGACGCTGTGTTATAATCGAGCGTGCCAAAAGGAGGTGATATCACTGTTCACCTATCTCAACATCGTTCAAATAATCGTCTCTCTGTTCTTGATCATTGCCGTGCTCATCCAGAGCAAAGGTGAGGGATTCAGCGGCACCTTCAGCTCCGAGAGTTCTGTTTTTCGCACCCGCAGGGGAGTTGAGAAGACGTTGTTTCAGCTTACTCTCATTCTGGGTGTGGTCTTCATCGTTGTATCGGTGGCTAGCGTTTTGGTCGAGAAGGCGATCTCTGCTCCTTGAGTTGGTCGACGTCGCTTGAGGAAGACATTTGATAGATCTGACAAAACGGCAGGTTGTTGTTATCATCCTCGGGCTTGCGTTGGCAGCCGTCTTGATCTGGTCGGCTGCTTCTTCGGCGCCACAGGCGGTCGAGATGCCAGCTCAGGGCGGCACCTACGTCGAGGGGCTGGTTGGCCAGCCTAAATACCTCAACCCCATTTTGAGTCCCTTGAATCCTGTTGATGAAGATATCTCCTCTCTCGTTTTCAGCGGTCTGACGAAGACCTCGGATAACGGCGTGATCGAAAAGGATCTCGCGGCCAGTTGGGAGATAAGTAGTGACGGCAAGACGTACATCTTCGACATACGATCTGACGCCAGATGGCACGATGGCTGGCCCGTCACCGCCGACGATGTGGTGTTCACGATAAAGGCCATTCAGAGCGCCGACTATCAAGGGAACCCTGCCGTGCGCGACCTCTGGAAGAATGTCGTCGTCGAGAGGGTCAACGACACTCGCGTCAAGTTCACGCTGAAGGATAGCTACGCCCCTTTCCTTGAACACGCATCCCAACGGCTGGTCCCAATGCACATCCTCGGAACCGTGCCGCCGGATAGGCTTACAGAGGATCGCTTTAATATTCGCCCGGTTGGAACGGGCCCCTTCAAGGTTGTCGCGGCCAGTCTCAAGGAGGCGGTTTTGGAGCCAAACCAGGACTATTATGGCCAGAAGCCGCTGCTAGGCAGAATCACGTTTCGCTTCTACCCTGATACCCGAGCGGCGGTCGCGGCGCTGGCGAAAGATGAGGTCCAGGGCGTTGGCTATCTGCTGCCCGATGACGTGGAAGTGGCGAAGGAAAACAAGCGGGTCAACGTGTTCGCCGCCCCCGAGTTCTCCAAGCTTACGCTGCTCCTCTTGAACACCAAATCTGTGGTGTTTGGCGACAAGGTGGTCAGGCAGGCCGTCTCCTACGCCATCGATAGACAGAAGCTCGTGGATACGGTGATGAATGGCCAGGCAGTGCAGGCTGATAGCCCTGTGCCGCCGGTATCGTGGGCATACAATCGCGAGGTCAAAAGACACGACTACGATCCAGCGAGGGCAAGAGCCATGCTCGATAGCGCTGGCTGGCTTGCCTCCGGCAACGGGATTCGCGAGAAGAATGGTCAGAAGCTTGCCTTGGTTATCCTGACCAACGATCGACCGCAAAGGGTGCGTGCCGCCGAGGAGATAAGCCGACAGCTCGAGCAGGTTGGTGTCAAAGTCGAGGTGCAAGCCGCTGGCTGGAGCGGGGTGGTGCAGGATTTCCTTGTCCCCCGGTTCTTCCAGGCCGCTCTTGCGGAGCAATGGTCTCCAGGAGCTGATCCTGATACATATCAGTTCTGGCACTCGTCGCAGTCGAAGGGCGACGGGCTGAACTTCGCGTCGTGGACCAACCGGTCGGCCGATGAGCTATTGGAGAACGCCAGGCGCACGAATGACGCGGCGGAGCGCGCCAAACAATATCGAGACTTCCAGTCGCTTTTCGCTGAGGAGCAGCCGGGCATTCTCTTATACTACTCGGTTTTCAATTACGCGGTCAGCAAGAATATCAAGGGCGTCCGTCTCGGACTGATGGTCGAGCCTAGCCACCGGTTTGACCACATCGGTGAATGGTACATCCGCACCCAACGTGTCGACGCGAACGGGAAGTCGATTCCGTGAGCTCCGCTACTGTCCAGAGACCGAAAGCTCGTTGACCACGTCCAGCACACCGGGGATCCAGCGGGCAATGTCCTCGGCAATCCATCGCTGGGCTGCCGTGGACACGGTTCCCCTAAGAAAGACAACGCCGTCGGTGACCTCTACCTTGATCTGCTTGGGCTTGATCCGCACATTTCGTTCGATGTCGCGACGTACATCTTCGGCGATCTCGCCATCCAGACGCGCTGGAGCAGGCACCACGGCGATGTCGTTGACTACCTCGATGACCCCCCTTACCGTTCGCGCGGCCTCTTCGGCTGCCGAGCGGCTGATGAAGTCTACGGCCGTGCCAGATAGATAGACTGTCCCTTCGTCTGCCCGCACTGTAATTCGCTTCTCGTCAACCCACGCGTCGCGTTTCAGCGCCGCCTTGACGTCAGATTCGACGTCGATGTCGCTCCGGGTGAGTAGTGGCGAAGTCAACAGTTGGTTGTCGACGTCCAGGACGCCCTTGATCCGGACGGCTATCTCCTGGGCGATTCTCTTCTGAACTAGTGTGGGCACGACACCGGTGAGATATACTGTGCCGCCGACGACGTCGACGTTAATGCCCGACCCATCAAGCCTTACGTCGGCGGCCAGGGCGTCACCAACCGCTTTGCAGGTTTCGTCATCGCTTCTAGCTGCCAGGGCTGCCATATTCTTGTCCTACTGAGATTATAACGGCCTTACTGTTCCTTTCGGCGGTCCCGCGATCTGTTTCAATGCGTGTAATATCTCGTCGTTGCTTCGCTGCTGGTCTGACGGAACGATTTGCTTCCAGCGAACTATCCCCTGCTTGTCGATGATGAAAGTTGCGCGCTCTGAGTACCCTTCGGGCCGCAGTATCCCGTAGGCTTGGGTAACCTCGCGCTTGAAATCGCTCAGCAACGGCAAGGACTCGAGGCGGCACTCCACCGCGAAAGCCTCGTGGGATGGCAAGCTGTCCACGCTAATGCCCAGCACCTGGGCATCGAGCCCCTCGAACCTGGGAAGATCCTGGTCCAGGCTGGGAAGCTCGCGTGTTCAGACAGGTGTCCAATCCAGGGGATAGAAGAACAGGACGACGTTCTTCTTCCCCTTGAAATCCTCAAGATGGAAGTGGCGATTTCCCGTTGCCGGCAACACAAAATCCGGCGCCTTGTCGCCGATGTTTACCATGTCGATCACCTCTCAATAGGATATGTTGGAGACAACTTATTGGCAAACTAAGCAAGTTCTGTGCCATCGCATCGCCGTGGCGGGTCTGGCACGGATTCTGCGGCGCATAGCCGACCAATGTTTGCCAATGCGCTGCCCGGCCGAGGTTTTGTATCCTTCTTAGGAAGGACTCATCCTTCCTGGGAAGGACCCTTTCCCGAGGCGGCTGGTAGGGTACCAATCAAAATAGGTGTCTTGATTATGCGCTAGGAGGTGGTGGCTATGACGCGAACGATTGGGCTGGTGCTCGGGGCGCTGATGCTGTTGAACGGCATCAGCGATACGGCAAATCCTCGCTTCGGCTTCAGACTCTGGGAGCGGGGCCTCAGTCGCTACCTGCCAGAGCAGATGAACAGGGTCACCCGTGAATACTCTCGCCTTTCTGACACATCCCTGCGCTATATCTCGGTGTGGGAGATCGTGCTGGCCCTGCTAGTCCTCTGGTTGGCAATCAAGGCTCGTGATTGACCGATCTATGGCGGTTTGCGATAGGTTCTAGCCACCGGCCGGGCGGCGTACGCGCGATCCCTGTCCCGATACATCGCACACCTTGAGATGTATCGTCCCGACCCTGTCGGGATCCCGGATCCATCGGAAGGGCCCACGTGGTTGCCCTAGGGAGGGGTCACCCATTAGCGCAAACCGCTATAGGGAGGCAGCGGCCAATGAGGCCGCTGCCTTACGCTGCCCGTAATATTGTTGCGCGGATTAGCCATTTCTGGTATATTCTGGATCGAGGCGAGATGAAAGGTTCAATTTGCCGCACTTGCCAGGCTGGTATGATTAGTGATAAGAGTAACACACCCGTAGCGTTCGCACATGACAGCGAAAGAGAGTTCGCGAGCATCCTCGATTTTTACCAGATCGAGTGGATGTACGAACCACGGAGTTTTCCACTTCGATGGGATAGTGATGGGCGAATAGCGGAGTGTTTTACCCCAGATTTCTATCTCCCGCAACTGGACCTTTATATCGAACTCACCACCCTGAAGCAAAGCCTGGTCACGAGGAAGAACCGCAAGCTTCGACACCTCAGAGAACTGTATCCTGAGATCAACATCAAGCTGCTCTACGGCCGAGATTTCCGCAGTCTGATGGTCAAATATGGCCTGACCACGAAGCAAGAGAACAAACAAGAAGAAAAGGCCCTAGGTCACGATTCAAAGGCCCGCTCTTTGGTGCGCTCCTAGTTCTCGAAAAGTGCTCCCACGGAGCCCCCATCGTGTATGCGCCTTATCGTTTCTGCAAACAGCGGGGCGACCGAAAGCACGACGATCTTGTTCAGGCGTTTCTCCTCTGGCAATGGGACGGTGTCGGTCACGACCACCTCTTTTACTGAGCTGTTGCGAAGGCGCTCGATGGCTGGCCCCGATAAAACTGGGTGGGTACAACAGATATAAATCTCTGATATGCCGGAATGTTGCAGGATGCGACAGGCATCCATCATCGAGCTTGCCGTGTCGATCTCGTCGTCGACCACAATCGCCTGACGCCCAGCTACGTGGCCGATCACGTTCAAGGTTTGAGTGCGCGAATCGTTCCCCGACCGCCGCTTTTCTATCACGGCGAGTGGCGCCCCGACCCGCTCTGCAAAGTTCCTAGCTTTCTTGGCGCTCCCAAGATCGGGCGCAACAACCACGAGGTCGTCGAGATCCTTCTTTCGGAAGTAGTCGGTCATGATGTTTATCGCCGTGAGCTCGTCAAATGGGATCGAGAAGAACCCCTGTATCTGCCCAGCGTGCAAGTCCATCGAAAGAACGCGATCAGCCCCGGCAACTGTTATCATGTCGGCAAGCAGCCGCCCCGTTATCGGCACCCGTGGTTGATCTTTCTTGTCGGTCCTCCCATAGGCATAATACGGCACAACGGCAGTGATGCGTGCCGCCGAGGCACGCTTCAAAGCGTCGATCATTATCAAGAGCTCGAGAATGCTCTTGCTGACCGGAGAGCACAGAGACTGAACGACGAAAACATCTTGCTCGCGGACCAGATCGTTGATGCGCACGAAGATGTTCTCGTTGCTGAACTCGAACACGTCGGATTTCCCCAGCGGAATCCCAATGCATTCGGCGATTGCCCCGGCGAATTGTGGATGCGCGTTACCCGTGAATATGCTTAGCTTTCCATACAAGCTTATCACCCCCGTTCAATCCTCAAGCGATAGAAAGCCGAAAGCGGACTGCTGCTTTGTGCCGGCTAGAGGTTGCAGCTATCTGGACCTAAGCCGATGCGAGGTAGCATGACTTCGCTCTATCCCTGATTTGCGTCCTCAATATATCAGATAAACGCCTCTTTGGCAATTAGCCGGGCAACTTGAATTGCTAACATCCCCGCGTATGTGCTAAACTGTTAAGGTATAGTCGTATACTTTGGTCAGGGGTGGGGATCGCCTTAGAAATGTTGAAGTGGGTTAACAGACTTTTAGGCGCCGACTCCAGCGGAAAAGAATTGAAGAAGCTGGAGCCTGTGGTGCAAGAAGTAAATGAGCTTGAGTCTGAGTTTGAGCGTTTCTCGAACGAAGAGCTGCGAGACAAGACCACGGAGTTCCGCGGTCGATTCTTGACTGGTGAGGACCTGGATAGCCTCCTACCGGAAGCTTTTGCCGCTGTCAGGGAGGCGTCGCGCCGGGCCATCGGGCTGCGCCATTACGACGTGCAGCTTCTGGGCGGCGCCGTGCTCCATCGGGGTAAGATCGCCGAGATGCGTACAGGTGAGGGTAAGACGCTGGTGGCGACGCTACCCCTTTACCTGAACGCGCTCACGGGCCAGGGCGTACATCTCGTCACCGTCAACGATTAC
>JACPRP010000052.1 GCA_016189905.1 Chloroflexota bacterium
GAAAAGGGCTATGACCCCCGGTTTCCTCTAGAAATCAGCGGAGAAAAAGTGTATCATAGTCATCAAGTAGCCTGCTTGCAAAAAGAGAAAGGGCTAACAGGGGAGGAGGGGTATCAAGTGAGACTTACGCGAGCTTCTGCCGCCATCGTCACCGCTTTTCTGTTTTTCGGTCTTGTTTCCTCAGCATTCGCCGAGACGACTTACACGGTTCGTGGCGGCGATACAATGTGGGATATCGCCACACAGTTTGGAGTATCCGTTAGTGACCTATCTCGCGCGAACGGGATAGCTAATCCGGATCTAATATTTGTCGGCCAGAAGCTGAGAATGCCCGATGAGACCGGCACCGCCGCAAGCGCACCGTCTGCCAGCACCGAACAACAGAATAAGCCGCAGGCTACCGTTCGACCAACACCGCCATCAGCCGGTCCTGGCTCGATTCTTGCTAAGCAGCTAGTGATTAGTTATTACGGAAACCCATACACCGGCCAGATGGGCGTATTGGGCCGTTACGACGCAGACGCGATGGTGGCGAAACTGAAGCAACAGGCCGCGGAGTACGCCGCTCGGAGCGACCGTCCCGTCAAGCCTGCTCTCCAAATGGTCGCGATCGTCGCCCAAGCCGGTGCTGGCGCGGATGGGATGTATCGTGCGAAGATGCCTGATTCAGTCATCGACGAGTACGCGAAGCTCGCGGAGCGCAATGATATGCTGTTTATCCTTGACCTGCAGGTGGGACGCAGCTCAGTTCAGAACGAGGTGAACTCCGTGCGGAAGTTCCTGGAGCGTCCATACGTACACCTCGCCCTCGACCCGGAGTTCGATATGGGACCCAGCCAGATGCCAGGCCAGCAGATCGGCAGCACAGATGCCAGGCACATCAACTGGGCGATCGACGAGTTATCGAGCATCGTTGCGGCAAATAATCTGCCAACCAAAATCCTCATCGTTCACCAGTTTATGGAGAGCATGATAACCAATAAGACCGCGATTAAGACAGACCCGAATGTCGACGTAGTAATCGATATGGATGGTTTCGGGGGACAGGCCGCCAAGATTTCAAAGTACAACTTCGTGCAATCGGTGCCGGTGCAGTTCGCTGGAATCAAGCTCTTCTATCGTGAGGATGTCGACCTTATGACTCCGGGCCAAGTGATGCAACTCAAGCCGATACCGGATATGGTAATCTACCAGTAAGCAAGCGGGAAGGCGACCGTGAGGGGAAAGAGTTTTCATCGGCTACGCTCGATCTCGGCCGCCATCGGGCTCGGATTGATGGTGTTAGGTATCGTGACCCTCCTGGCGGTTGGAGCGCTCTACGCCTACGGTGAGTACGAGCGCTTTCGTTTCGAGCAAGGGCTCGGCAACATCCCTCAGCTTGAAGTGGCGTCCGACACCCAGCGGGCGTTCGCCGACGCAGGGGTTGACGCCGTGGAACAACCAGAACCGCCGCCACCTGTGATCGCTCCATCTGAGATCGCTCCATCTGAGAACGAACCCACGGAGCACGGCGAGGTGGTCGATCTCCCCGAGCCCACACCTACCAGCCCCAAGCCGACCCCGACTCCGACCCCGATTCCGACGCCTGCCCCCCCTGCCGAGCGCATTGTCATATCAAAGATACGCGTCAACTCGGTGATAACCGAATCCAAGATAGAAAATGGCGAATGGCGAGTCCCTAAGTTCGTGGCAGGGCATCTGGAAGGAACGGCGAATCCAGGTGAGAGCGGCAATGTGGTGCTCTCTGGCCACGTGGAGAGCATCGCCAGCGGGAACGTGTTCGCCAGGTTGGGCGAACTGGAGCCTGGTGATGAGATCACACTGTTCGCAGGTGGCAAGGAGCTTCCTTACCAGGTCAGCGGCAAGAAGGTGGTGGAGAACACCGACCTGAGCGTTATCCGTCCTACCAAGGAAGAGACGCTGACGCTTATCACCTGCACTGGCACTTTCAACGTCGTGACGCGCGATTACAGCCACCGTCTCATCATTATAGCCACCCCGAGCGAATCAACAACGCAATGAAGTCACGATCAGGGATCGTTCATATAACGAGATAGATGATATGATAACAGTGTCTATGGCGGTCCCGGGGGCGAGCGCCGCTCGCCCCGCAAATTGTGACCATGTCCCTGAACGATATCCTTCTTCAACCTCGCTGGTACGGCTCTTGCGGCAGTGTTGTGTAGCCTAATTTGAGGCAAGAGAAGCTGACGCCAAACAGCATTCGTGGGAGCAAAGATTTGCCTATCAGGCGGGCAGCGAACAGCCAGCAGGGCAAGGTCGTGGACCAGCAACGCATCGACATCGTCCTTCAACAAATGGATATCGCGGCCATCGACGTGCTTGTGTGCCGCCTGCCGCAGAACGTTCTTATGCTAGCAGGCCAATGGCCGGCGGATGGCAATTCTATCGTCGTTTTCCCGCGCATGGGCGACCCGGTGCTTCTCATCGAAGCGGAAGAGTCCTTCTTCACTCGTGAGAGCTGGATACAGGATGTCAGAACGTTTGACGTGCCACCTGGGGGCGCAACGGAAGACGCAATCGGGCCGCTTATGAAAGATATCGCCCGAGAGAAGGGAATGCAAAATCTGGTGGTCGGCTATGAAGGAACACTCGAAGACGTCAGTTGTCCGCACTCGCTCGCCAGCGCGCCAGGCGCCGCTACTTATCTAATGCTCCACACAGCCTTTCCCGACGGCGATTTCCACGATGCCACGGGCATGCTGGATGCGGCGCAAATGGTAAAGACGCCTCGCGAGATCGCATCGATAAGAATCGCGACAGAAATCGCAGAGTTAGGCCTCGCCGCGGCCAGAAGAAACGTTCTTCCCGGCGTCCGCGAATCGGAGATCGAGAGCACCGTGCACCGCGAAGTCCTGGCAAGCGGGATAGGATTCAAGGGGGCAAGCGACGTCCAGGTCTACGCCAGGGCGATCTCGGGAGCGCGGTCATCGGAAGCCTATCGACGGCTTGTTGCAACCGACAACAGAGAAATCGGTCGGGGAGATGCCGTTCTGGTCGAGATCGACGTTTGCGCTGACGGATTCTGGTCCAGATTATCCAGAACATTCGCCGCTGGCTCACCCTCATCGAAGATCCACGAGGTATACGACGCTTGCGTCGATGCCCAGCGCAAAGCGGCAGAGATGATTGCCGATGGCGTGAAGGCCGGCCAGGTTGACGTGGTGGTGCGCGACTACATCACCAAACGAGGATACGGCGAGGCTTTGAAGGGCTGGATCGGGCACGGCATCGGATTCAACGTGTCGCCAAAATCGCGACCACGCTTCTACGCAGGCTCGCAGGACGTGCTGCGACCATACATGGTCCACACTCTGGAACTTGGGCTCTTCGTCCAATCGCTTGGCGGCGTCAAGGTTGGCGACGTAGTGGTTGACCTGGGGCACGGCGTCGAGTTCATCTCAACCGGGGCTCACGGGGGCAAGATTTGAACAGCCTCCCTGCATTCGGGAGGCTGTTCTTGCTGGGTTCAGGTACTATGCAGCCTTACGTTTCTGTCCACGAACAGCCTCGGTCAATTGTGTGCCTGGGCTAAACGTTGGCCGTCGCTGGGCCGGCACCTTGATCATCTCGCCGGTGCGCGGGTTCCTCGCGGTCCTCGCCGCTCGTTCTGCAGCTTTGAACGAACCGAAGCCCATGATTCGGACCTCGTCACCTCGACTTAGCGTCTCAGTTATGGAGTCGAAAACCGCGTTGACGACTTCATTGGCCTTGCTCTGCGTGATCTTACCCTTCTCAGCGACCATCCTCGCCAAATCGCTCTTAGAAACCACGGCATCTGCCTCCTCTCGTATTGGATCCGGCTCGCTTTGCGCTAACCGCTCATCAGACTGAGTGCAGCAATTATCGTGCCTGCGACGCAACTCTGCTTTGCCGAATCCACGAAGGAAAGCACCGCGCTATCATCTATCGCTGCCCTGTTGTTGGCTGGACGGCTTGCGACTGTTGCTGCTGCCCCTGCTGAGATGGCTGCTGTCCTGATTGCTGGCCTGATTGCTGAGATGCAGGCCGCACGGGGACCGGCTTGGTGCCGACGCGGATAACGTTGCGCGAAGGGCGAAAAACGCTGATGAGACGCAGCGTCCGGACATCGCTGCCGTCGGTCACGGTGCGCACTATGGTCGATTTGAAGCCATCGTGGGCCTCTTCGACCCAGAGGCTCCAGCCGACGGGCTGCGTCGGGTCCTCCTCTTTCACAGTCTCTGTCGACGCCTTGACCTCGTCTTCGATGAATGGAGGATCTACTTTCACAATCCACGTCGGCTTTTGACCGTAAAGGGAGAAGGTGACGTTCTTGCCATCAGTCCTGGTTTGAATCAGAATCGGAGAGGAAGTGTTGTTCTTGAACTTAAGATCGACGTATGGAGCGTCGACGGTGGAATCTAGCCCTGTAAGGCCCTTCGGAGGAACCCCATAGCGCGGAATCCAATAGAGGTGCCAGTAGCGCTCCTCGATCTGATAACCTGCCCAGAAGATGGCCTGAAACAGCGTCGTCGACACCTGGCAGATGCCGCCCGCCTCTGAGGGCACAGTCTGCATATTGCCTTCCCGCAGAATGATTCCCCAGGCAGTTCGGAATCCTGCCTCAATCGTCGCGGAGCCAAGCTCCTCGTTGAAAGAGAAAATCTCTCCCGGACTGACGACCACACCGTGGAGGCGTTTGGCAGCCAACTCCACGTTGTGCAACCGCTCAGGAATTGAGCCGGCGTAAGAGGTGGTCGCCTCCTCTATCTTATCCTTGAAAACTGCCGCGAGCGTGCCCGCATCCTCGGCCGAGACCGATGGCTTGATGGTATCAACCGGCAATGTCACGGTCCGCTGATCGGTCGCAACCTGGCTTTTGACCGCTTCGACCGCCGCGCCGACATCGACTTTGAGACCGTCCTCGCTATCTCGAATCACGGTCAGCTTCGCACGGCTGTAATCGAAGCGAGCGTTCATAGGCTTTCTATCGATCTCCACGGCGACTTTATTGATGAAGGCTTTGAGCTTCTCATCATCGAGCGATGGGACGAGCTTTGCCTTGCCAAAGCCATCATCTTGCTGTGCGAAAGTGATCATGGCCTGGATTTCTTTGCGCTCTATCGGCCAGTTGCGGTCGTCGTAGCTCAACACCAGCGGCGCAGCAAGCATCTTCTCGGCAGTAGCCTTGGGTTCCTGTGCGCTGGCATCGACGATTTTGGGCCGGGTTTCATCCACCACGAGATTCACGGACAACGCGGAGATCGCGACGAAAGCCTGTTCGATGGCGTTCGCGGTCGCGGTGTCATTTAGTTTTCGTCCCGCCTGTGATGGCGAGATGCGCACCTGGAGGTCCGGCTGGACGATGACCCGCGCATCCAGGGTAGGCTGATCGATCTGTCGCGCCAGCCTCGACAAGAAGGAGCCCCTCTGTCCTTGGTCCCAGATGGCAAATGGCTGGACCTCCACACCTGCGCGCCAAATGACTAGCTGTGCCCCCATACGGTCGGAGAGTCCGCCCTTGCGGCCAAGCTCGTAAGCCTCATTCACGATCTTATCGACATCGAAGCGAAGTCCTAATTCGGCAGGCGTAGCCTTCCATTCTTTCCCGCCATACTGAAGAGACATCGGGGTGCCAGCATAACGAGTCGCCTGCGCCATCAGGCGGGCTTGTGCCTCGGCTTTAGTGTCGCCTCCCAGATCGACCCCCATGGCGGTCACTCCAAGATAGACCCGATCGGCGTAAACAAACTGGTACATAAGCACGGCCGCGATTACCAGCAGGAAGGCAACTCCAGCGGCCAGACCAGCTATGAACAATATCTCTTTGCGGAGCCCAGATTCCAAGGCGACATCGCGACCGGTGAACCGGCGTCTAAAAGCCGACACCTGTTTCAACTCCCCCATACGTCACCCCTAGCATCACTCTGCGACCACCTTAGTTCATCCTCGCCTTTTTGTCAAGGCTGTTAGCCTTGACAAAGGTCCGCTACCTGTCGAACCGCGTATGTGCTCGCTATCGTAAAGATATGCTATAATTGCATTGCACGGTAGCCCGCTACCGAGGAGATAGGGCTTGCGCATTCTCTGCGCCGCTCCCTCGGCCCATGGGTTTCAGGATGGGGTTTGACCGCTGCCTGGGCCAGGGCTTATGGAGAAAGCACGAGCCTTGCCAAAGAATGAGGCGGGCTATCCGTTTGTTTAAAGAGGGTGATAATCGTGATAAGCGTGATCGATAGAATCGCGACAATTGAAAAGAGATACGACGAGCTAACCGAGCTGATGGCGCAGCCCGAAGTGATCGGCGATCCTTCGCTGCTCCAAAAGTATGGGAAGGAGCAGTCAGAGATCGAAGAGCTTGTCAGCGCGTACCGCGAGTACAAGGCCACGACCAGGGCGCTCGATGAGACCCGTCAAATGCTCGACGAGGGGCTGGAACCGGAGCTCGAAGAAATGGCCAAGGAAGAGCTGACGACGTTGCGCGAGCGCCAGGCGAAGTTACTCGATAAGATAAAGACTCTCCTGCTACCGAAGGACCCGAATGACGAGAAAGACGTCATCGTCGAGATTCGCGCCGGTGCGGGGGGTGAGGAGGCAGCTCTTTTTGCCGCCGACCTGTTCCGTATGTATACCCGCTACGCCGAGCGGCGTGGGTGGCGCTCAGAGGTCATGAGCTCGAACGGCACTGGCATCGGTGGCTTCAAGGAGATCATCTTTGAAATAAAGGGGCGGGCCGCGTACTCACGACTGAAGTTCGAGAGCGGGGTTCACCGCGTGCAGCGTATCCCTGCGACGGAGGCTGGCGGCCGCATACATACCTCCACGGCGACAGTGGCAGTGCTGCCCGAAGTGGAGGAGGTCGACGTACAAATCAACCCCGACGATCTGAAAATCGATACGTTTTGCTCGGGCGGCGCAGGCGGCCAGAATGTGAACAAGGTCTCCACCGCCGTGCGCATCACCCACATTCCCACTGGTATGGTCGTCACCTGTCAGGACGAGCGCTCGCAGTTGAAGAACAAGGTCAAGGCGCTGGCAGTGCTGCGTGCCAGGCTGTACGATATCGAGCAGCGAAAGCGCGACGAGCAGGTCGAACAGACGCGACGATCGCAGGTTGGCAGCGGCGACCGCAGCGAGAAGATTCGTACCTATAACTTTCCACAGGATCGCGTTACGGACCATCGCATCGGGGCAACGATACACCGTATTCCGAGCATTCTCGACGGCGAAATCGACGACCTTATCGAGGCGCTTATCACGGCCCACCAGGCCGAGCAGCACATGGCCTCGGTCGCTTGATCCGTCGGAGGACGCGTATGAGCCACGCGGTGGAAACCCGCAGGAATTTGAAATCGGCGCTCCAGGCTGCAACCAGCGCCCTGGCCACCATCGAAGACGCCGAATCCGCGCGCCTTGAGGCCGAGGTTCTCCTTTGTCACGAGCTACGGCTAACGCGCGCTCAACTCTACGCACGGCTGGAGGCGGCATTCACAGAGCAACAGGAGCAAGCCTACACGATGCTGATCGAGCGTCGCTTGGGCCATGAGCCCGTGGCCTACATAACTCGACACAAAGAGTTCTTCGGGCTCGATTTCTACGTAAACCCGCGCACTTTGATACCCCGGCCCGAGACCGAGCTGCTGGTCGAGAAGGTTCTATCCTGGACAGATGAGCACCGCACACCGCCCGGTGGCTGGAGGATCGCCGATATCGGCACCGGTAGTGGCGCCATCGCCATCAGCCTGGCTTTGAGGCTTCCTCAAGCGACGGTTACGGCGATCGATGCATCGTACGAGGCATTGCTCGTTGCCAGGGAAAACTGCGAGCGATATGGGGTGCACGGAAGGGTATCGCTGGCGCAGGCGGATCTGGTCACGTCGATTTCCACGGTGTGCCACATCGTCGTCGCCAACCTCCCGTACGTAACTAGAACAGAGCTGCTCGCACTGAGCCCTGATATTCGCGGATACGAGCCACTGATGGCCCTTGATGGGGGAGACGATGGCCTCGATCTGTATCGTCGTCTCGTCGCCGAGGTTGCGGGCATCCTCGCTACCCCAGGGCTCCTCGCCGTCGAAATCGGCGCCAGCCAGGGCGAAGCGATGCTGAACCTCGCGCGCCATGCCTTTCCCGAAGCCGTGATCGAACTGACGCCGGATTATGCCGGTCTGGACCGAATGGTTACAGTCAGTAGCGAATAAGATCCTGAGGTGGTGTGATGAGGAAAGGTCCGGTGACCGTCGCCTTTCTAGCCCATGTCGTCAACGACGGGTCGATGTTGATTATCCCCTCGTTCCTTCCATTCCTAATTCAGTCGATGCACATTAGCTATGTCCAGGCAGGGTTCATCTGGACGCTGGTCAACATCGCCGGATCAATACCCCAGCCTTTCTTCGGCATCCTTTCCGACAGAGCCGGCAGATTCGGCCTCGCCGCGGCGGGGCTCGCGCTGGGAGTCGTAAGCTTTGCCGCATTGGGTAGCATCGATAACTACTACCTCGTGCTCCTGGCGGTCACGATCGGAGGAATCGGCACCGCCGTTTTTCATCCTATTTCAGCCGCCATCGTCTCGGTAGTGAGCGGGGGCAAGCGCGGAGCAGGGATGTCCATCTACACGCTAGGGGGCAACATAGGCTTTGCCGCTGCTCCCCTAGTCTTTCCAATACTCCTACTGCAATTCGGTCCCGGCGCTTCGTGGATCATCTTACCAGTCGGGCTCCTAGCAGCCGCCGCACTTTTCGTGTATACCAAAGACCTGCCATATGTGCGGCCAGCCACTCGCGCCGAGGGCAGTGATAAGTCACCGGTGCCCTGGGCGCCGCTCACCATTCTGGCCATCACCGTTGCGTCGAGAAGCTGGATCTACGCCACCTTTGCCGCCTTTCTGCCGATCTATCTGACAACGCGCGGCATCTCGCTAGAAGATAGCAGCCGCGTGCTGTCGCTCGTGTTATTCTTTGGTGCGCTCGGCGGGATGCTGGGCGGGATAATATCTGACTATTTTTCGGCGAAATGGCTCACGACCATCTCGCTGGCAATCACCACTATCGTCCTCGCCGTAGCATTAGAGACCACCGGGGTAATCAGCGTGGCGTTGTTTACCATCTCCGGCCTGTTTCTTCTGGCTTCGTTTCCGGTGACTATCGTGATGGCGCAGAGGATACTACCGACACGGCAGGCCCTGGCATCCGGGCTTATGCTCGGCTTCACTATCGGACTTGGCGGCCTGGGGGGAAGCGGGACTGGCTGGCTTATCGACAATTATGGGATGCAAACGGCGATGCTCAGTCTGGTTGCGCTTGCGCTCCTCGGCACGCTTTTCATGATATCTTACAAAGACAAGGAGTGGCACCGGACCTACGGTATGGAATCCAACTGATAGGAGAAGCGATGCTCACGAGAGTCCTTGCCGCTGATTCCCCAGCATCCATCGAAGAAGCCGCGAACGCCGTCCTTGAGGGGGGGCTGGTGGCCTTCCCCACCGACACGGTCTACGGTCTGGGGGCTCACGTATTCTTGCCAGATGCCGTCGAAAAAGTCTTCACCGTCAAGGGGAGAGCGTCAGAAAAGGCGCTCCCCATCCTGCTGGCCGATGAGCGGGATCTATCGCGAGTGGCAGACATTCTCGCACCGCAGCTAACACGGCTGACCGAGCGCTTCTGGCCCGGCGCGCTCACGATCGTGCTGCCGAAATCTCCAGACGTTCCCGATGTGATCACGCGGGGTGGGCGAACCATAGCGGTGAGAATACCCGACCATCCAGTCGCCATCGAGCTGATCGAGCGCGTCGGCGCCCCCCTGGCGACCACTAGCGCCAACCGCTCCGGTCGGCGCAGCCCCACGACCGCCGAGGAGGTCCGGTCGGAACTTGGCGGCCTCATCGAGGTCATCCTCGACGGCGGCCGCACGCCCGGCGGAACCGAGTCCACCGTCATCGACCTGACGCGTGCCGTGCCCACGGTGCTGCGCGCAGGGGCCATTCCCGTCTATGAGCTGGAGCTAGCGCTGGGAGAGAAGATTGCCCTGGCGCACGACGAGCCGGCATAGCGTTGCTCTGCACCACGGAGCTACACTCTTTCACAAATGGGAACTATTCGTGCTCCATGCTGGCCGGAGCAAATATAAAGTTCTCGGGGCGATGATGTCACGCTCGAGCGCAAAATGCTCTGTTATCGTCCGCGACCGCGAGCCCGGGCCCGTCCCTGAGTGATGCGGCGGGTCCTGAAACTGGCCAGCGCGTCCACCCGCTGATTGTGTCGGTGTCCGCTGTGTCCCGCCACCCACGCCGCCGTGAGTCTGGTATCCTTGGCCACAAGCATCTCACGAACCTCATACCAGAGGTCTTGATTGTCGTTCGCCTGGCAGCCGCCGCGCACGTGGTCCACCAGATAGCGACTATCGCTCTGCACGCCAAGGTGAACTCCCTCGGGAACACATGCCAGCGCGGCCAGCAGGCCACATACCTCGGCGCGATTTGAGGTGGTGTCCTGGATGGGACCGTGCATTTCCCAGCGATTCCCTCGGGCATCGAAGATAATCGTGGCCCAGCCACCGGGGCCATCTGGGCCATCCGAGACGTGCGGTGAACAACTGCCATCCGTGAAGGCGACGAAATAGGTGCCGTAGAGGCCGGTATCCAGCTGCTCGCGCACGCGCGCGGTGCTCTCGACCACCGCCAAAAGCTCGTGGCTCGGCTCGATGTCGGGCAGCAAGGCTGCACCTTTGTTTGATTGCTTTATCATAGTCTCCTGTGATCTAGAAGCTGGCCATCCCGTTCACTCGCCGCGGCGCTCCTCCCACCACAACCACCACCCGACGGAGGAACCATCAACCAAGAGGTCGGTACTGGGGCATCATCGATCTCGTTATGTATTTCAATGAATTATACGACAAATCGAGGAAGTTGTGTAGATAACAAAGAGAAACTTCAATCAGCGGGTCGCCTGGCTGCGCAAATACTGGCGCAGGATCATCCTGATCAGCGTGGTGTAACCTATCCCCGCTCGCGCGGCGCGCTTTTTCAGCTCAGCCAGGTCGCGCTTCGGTAACCGCAGAGAAACTTGCTCAAGCTCCGGCCGCTCGATCGTGACGTCGATCGCCTCATCCCACGGCAGGCTCGCCGCGTCTGTGCGGTCGAAGTATTCAGCCATCTCCTCCAACTCGTCGGGAGTGATCTTAACGGCTCTTGAAGTGCCGCTCATCGAATCTTCTCCTTTCCCTGGGTGTCATTTCTCTTGCGGTCACGGGCATCGCGATGCCCTGGCCGAGGTACAAAAGCACCACCATCAGGTGACGGCCCGCTTCAGTCCGCTCGAAGTAGCGGTACGACGTTTCGTCAGGGATCCTCTCGTCCGGCCCGACGCGCAGCACAACCCCGCCTCGATCTTCGAACACCGCTTCGTACACCTCTTCAGGAGTGATAGAGTGAAGCGAGATGTGCTCGATCCAGTCCGACCAACAGAACAACTCATGGATTTGCTTCATGTATCCCTTCGTGATGCATTGTATCACACCACATCACACGTTGGCAACGCGTTCTGGCACCGAAAAGTAGAGATGCTTCATTTGATCAAAACCTACGCCAAATCAAAGTGCTGTGGAGTGGCAATATGGCTTTCGCCTGCGCGGCAAATAGCGTATGCTTCTCTTGCCAAGAGAATTGGGAGAAATCAAGGGCTATGGCCTTCGCAAATCGCGATATTAATAAGGTCCAGGGAGCCGATACACCGGTCCACGATTGGTACAGGTTTGTGCTGTCTTTCCCGCCGCACCTGGTGCGCGACTATTGTGAGCGGCTCAAGGTCACATCTGAGGAGCGCGTGCTCGACCCATTTTGTGGCACTGGCATCGTCCTGGTCGAATGCAAGAAACTCGGCGTGTCCAGCGTAGGTGTCGAGGCTCACCCGATGTCGGCGTTTGCAAGCGCTGTCAAAGTCGATTGGTTGCCCGACCCTGACGAGCTACTGAGCCACGCGACCCGGGTGGCATCCGCCGCCAACGCCCGTTTGGCCATAGACGGGCGGGAATTGCGAACCATGCCACCGGAGATGATGAAGCTCCTGCTCACGGACAGCATCGGCGACATCGCCCTGCACAAGACATTGGTCCTCCTGGAATGCCTGGAACGTATGCGCGACGATCGCTATCATCGTCACGAGCAGCTTGCTCTGGCCCGCGCCGTGGTCCGTGATTGCAGCAACCTCCACTTTGGACCTGAGGTGGGTGTCGAGCCTCCTTCACGGCGAAAACGCGACGCCCAGGTCACACAGGCTTGGCTTGCCAGCGTGCAAACGATGGCAAGCGATATCCGCAAGCTTTGTCACCGTGCGCGAATTCGGGCCAGCGTTTATCAGGCCGACTCCCGCCAAATTGCCGGGATTCTCCCATCTCAGTCCATCGATGTTGTGATCACGTCACCACCCTACCCGAACGAGAAAGACTACACCAGGACGACCAGGCTCGAGTCGGTACTTCTCGGTTTCATTCGCAACAGGGCGGAACTTCGCGACGTCAAGAAGGGACTGGTAAGATCGAACACCCTCAACGTCTACAAGCAGGATGACGACGACCGGTGGGTGAAGGAGCATCCGGAGATACAGCGAATCGCCGCGGAGATCGAAGCCCGCCGCGTCGAGATGGGCAAGACCAGCGGGTTCGAGCGTCTATACCACCGCGCCGCAAAGCTGTATTTCGGCGGGATGGCGCAGCACCTGGCCGAACTGCGCAGGATACTCCGTCCCGGCGCCAGACTTGCCTACGTCGTCGGCGACCAGGCCAGTTACCTGCAGGTGCTGATTCGAACGGGGCACATCCTCGCGGACATTGCGGAATCGTTAGGCTACGAGGTGACTGGGATCGACCTGTTTCGGACCCGTATGGCAACCGCGACCAGGCAGCAAATGAGAGAAGAAGTGGTGCTACTACGCTGGCCAGGACAGGAGGAAATGCATTTTGACGAAGAATGACGCGGCGGCTGAAGCTTCAGACAGCGCAAATAGCATCTCATCGAAAGAAAACCGCTACAAACAGATCATAGAGCAACTCTTCTTATTGAGAAGGTGGCCAACGACATTAGGATTGCTGCGGAGCGACACTACAAACTCACCGAGCCCTCGGAGCTAACACAGGCCGAGATTCAAGCATACAACACCAGCCCGATCTAGTAGCACCTCCAAATAAATATTGACATCCCCTTCCGCCACCGGTATAATAATCCCAAGTAAACTACTCGGAATTAGATGCCTGGCGGCGGGGGCCAGTTGGCTGGGCCGGGCTTCATTAATCAAGCGAGGTACGATGCGAGATGTATAGCGACTTGGTCATGGACCACTTCAGCAATCCACGCAACGTCGGCGAGATTACCGACGCCGACGGCGTCGGCACCGAAGGGAATCCTGTCTGCGGCGACATAATGAAGATCTTCATCAAGGTGAACGATGACGTCATCGAAGACGTGAAGTTCAAGACCTTTGGCTGTGGCGCGGCGATCGCGACCAGCAGCATGGTTACCGAAATGGTCAAGGGCAAGACGCTCGACGAGGCGTTGGCGATCTCAAACAAGGCAGTCGCAGAGGCGTTGGGCGGGCTGCCGACCCAGAAAATGCACTGCTCCAATCTCGCGGCCGACGCGCTGCACAAGGCTATCGAGGACTATCAGAGCAAGGTGAAGCAGGCCGTCGCCAGTAACTGACCCGGCGGCTTATACGCGATGGCGCTGCCACCGGCCGAACCCCCAGAATCGTCACTCGGTGAATCGGTTGCGAAAACGGATTGAGGTAGGGTCTGCCAGTGGCACCGCTGAGTTCTGACTTAGAAGCCCGGAATGGATAGATCCGCCACTTCGTCTACTGTGACTGGCTACTCGGCAGGATGTTCCACATCCTCGGCTTCAGGTTTTCTGCACTGGTCGCACAACTCTTCGTATTCGGATAAAGTGTCTTCCGCAAGCCCGTCCCTGGTGATTTTGGCACGCCGCCGGCGTATTGGTTTGCCGCATCGGTCGCAAAGAGTGTACTCAGGACCCACAAAATCCTTCAGCGGACCAAGTTGATCCTCCTCCACGGCAATTCCCTCCTCTCGCTTTGCGATTCGCTCCGGCAGAATCTGCAACATCTGAAGAAACGAATATCCCAAGCAGCCTTTCCATTACACCCTGCTCGGCCTATCCGACCCGCTTCGAGCTTTCGCTTTCCACTAGCTCAGATCGACCGACCAGTTCGTGCAACATACTCAGTTGCTTGGGACATGATTAATATAGCATAATCTGAGGGCAAAGTCAACAAGCAGACGACCTTAATTGTGCGGGTTTTCACAGCCGGTTTTCACACACTTGACAGTTTGCCCTTTACCCGCTAAGCTAGTTTTGACCGTGATACGCGGAGGGAAGGAGACGGTTAACTATGGAAATACCAGGCAAGACCACGACCGAGGTATTTGAATGCGAACCCTGCCCTCAGTGCCTGCGAGGCCATTCGATATGGGAGGGTGGCTGCGAAAGGTGCGGCGAGTGCGGGCGAGAGTTCGACGCGAACGGCCTGCTACTTCAGGCGGCCCGCTGCGAGGGCGACCTCGACGGTTGGGGCTCTCTTTGCTAACTACACTGCAACGAGTGTGGAACGCACTTTCACCGTCCTACTGTGGAGGGACAAAGTGTGAGAACAGATTATGGTAATCTTTGTCCTTCGCAGCAGGACAGCGCGACATACTTGGCTGGCCTGGTGGCCCGCACTCGCCAGAACACATCAGGCGGCTGGTCGCGTTCCAGCGGTGGCTGAGCACCGGTCCACGCTGCCTACGAGAACGTCCTCCTCTTGTAACGTGCAGACCCACCTCACCGAGAATATTGAATGAAGCACATTACTGCGTCATCTCGTTCGTCGCACAGATCAACGAGGCGCCTGGCGCAGTGCTTCAACTGAAGTGAGACGAAAGTCGCATACTCACGGCATCATTAATGCTATCCTACAGCGAGAACCTATTTAGAAGGAGGTTAGGAAATGCGCGCAACCGAGGCGCTAAAGGAAGACCACAGGGTTATCGAGAGGATGCTACGGGTGCTGTTCGTAGCATCACAGCAGCTTCAGCGAGGGGAAGAGGTTGACCCGCAGATATTCAGCAAAGCTCTAGACTTCATCCAGAACTTCAGCGATAAATGCCACCACCACAAGGAGGAAGATAACCTCTTCCCGACCTTGCAGCAGCGAGGCGTGCCCAAGGAAGGCGGCCCTATCGGTATGATGCTCGTCGAGCACGACGAAGGACGCCAGCACGTGCGTGAGTTCGCCAGCGCCCTGGACAAGTATGAAAAGGGCGACAGGTCACCCGCAGTCAAGAATGGGATCATCAGCCACGTGATGAGCTTCGTTCAGCTACTTTCACAGCATATAGACAAAGAGGACAACATTCTTTACGCCATTGCCGACGACGTCCTATCTGCTGCCGACCAGGCCGATCTCGTCCATCGGTTTCACGAGATCGAAGAGAATACCATCGGTCCTGGTACACACGAGCGATACGTCAAGATGGTCGACGATCTCGAGAGGGCGGTGCAGCGGCAAAGCAGCCGCACCTAAAGGGTTAGACCGACGCGGTCTCGGAGACTGGGTCGGTATGGGCCCCAATGCGTCTTCCGCGCATCCTGGCTCACGCGGAAATCGAGCCATACGCGGTTAGAGAAGAGGGTATGATGGGCGTCCGCTCGGTTGCATGATGGCATGCCCAACATACCCTGATTGACCTGGGGGGTGGGGCGACACCAACAAGAATGCAAGAGCCTCGGGTCACGGGCGGGTTTGTGACATGACAGGAAACGCTGTGCTATACTTATTTGTCGTCAATAGTGCTTGGCCTACGGGCCAATGTTTTATCCGGCTGGCGGGTTGATGGGTTGAGAGATGGCGCTTCTGAACATCGCCCGCGCTGGTCAAGATCGAGAAGTACTTGGTGCTGTTTTCGCTGGCCAATCTAGCTTTCGCAGCGATCATTCTTTACCTCGCCCTTCTGCTCGGCTAGTAAGGGCGACTGATCGGAGATCCAGATATGGACTGGGACGTTGACGCCGAGAAGGCGATGGATAGAGTGCCGTTCTTCGTGCGAAGAATGGCCAAGAAGAAAGTGGAGGAACTCGCCAGGAGCCGAGGCAGCGGCCGGGTCACGATGCAGGATGTTATGGATTCGCGAGATTTGGCGATGGGAAAGCGAGCGAACAGTACCATCACGGAAGCAGTCGTCACCACGGAGGCGCACGTATCTGTAGCGGTAGTGAATGAGCTTACCGCAACAAAACCGGCAGCACCAATAGGGCCCGCAGAAGGCGCTGAGCCAACCCTGGGTGGGTTAACCGAGAGTCAAATCCGCCACATCGAGGAGCTCGTCGAAAAGGTCGGAGGCCACGAGTCCCGTTTCGTAAGTATAAAAGGCTGCGGTGGCGCCGTCGGTTGTCCACTGACGCTCATCGACGTCACACACTTCACCACCCGCATGAAGGAACAGATCGACGCTTCCGGACTCGACGGGATGATGGCGCGAAAGATTCGAGGACCGGTGCTAACTCATCATAAGTTCAAGACGGCGGTCTCGGGGTGCGCGAACTGCTGCTCGGAGCCGCAGATTAAGGATTTCGCCATCGTCGCCGAAGCCAAGATCGGGAGAGGTCCCGAGGACTGCATCGAATGTGGACTCTGCATTGCCGCGTGCAAAGAGGACGCGGTCAATATCGACCAGGGCGAACCGATTATCGACGAGGCTACGTGCGTCCGCTGCGGGGATTGCGCCGCGGTGTGTCCGACAGGAACTCTGATCGTCGAAAAAGAAGGTCTCACGATCCTGGTGGGTGGCAAGCTTGGACGGCGGCCGCAATTCGCGACGAAGCTCATCGAGCTTGCCGATGAAGAAACAGTCTTCAGGGCGCTGGATGCCTGCATCGAAGTCCTCGAAGAGGAAAGCCAGGAAGGCGAGAGACTTGGATCCGTCCTGGACCGCATGGGCATCGACCGTCTGCGAAGTCGCGTGATCGATCGTCAGCGATCTACTTGAGCACGACCCTGTGAGGGCCAAAGCCCTCCTGGCGAATACTGTGTAGCAGTTCTGGTTAGCGTTAAATGGTCGGCCCGCTGGCAGGGCGTCCTTCCGCTGAAGGACGCCCCTACGGTAAACGCCAGATGTCAAGGGAATCAAGTATGGTGTCCCCACAATTCCCACAATTCCACAATTCAAATTCAAGAATGGAGGAGAGAACCAATGGCTGGGAACGAAAAACAGGAACATCAGTGTACGCGTTGCGGCGCTACGAGCAAAGAGCGACCACTGCTTCACGCAGAAGCCAGTGGTGAGGAGCGTTGGATCTGCGTCGCCTGCCTACCCTACTTTATCCACGGTGCAGCCTAAAACTCACACTGTGCCGTCGCGCTCTTTTCTTCGGCTACGCGGATGGCAGCCTGCCGTGGCGTTATCCCCTCGGTCTCGCTGAGCGCGAGGACCATTCGAGTCGCCGACCTGAGCTGCTTCGAGATGTAAGCCAACCCTTCGTCGCCTTCGGGCTCGACGCGGCCAGCGAGAACCGCCGCCGCGAGCCCGAAGGCGCCAGCATTGGCCACGAAATCAGGGACCACGACTACGCCTCTCTCGAACAGACGGGCTTCGGCTTCCGCCGTGGCCGGAATATTTGCCCCTTCTACGACCAGCCTTGCCCTGATGAAATCGACGTTGGCGGCGGTTATGGCATCGGTGATGGCCGCGGGCACCAGCACGTCCACGTCGAGGGAGAGCCAATCCTCTTGTGGCAGCTTCCAGTAGTTATCGAGCAGCCTGCTGCGATCGATGACGCCCCACCTGTCCCGCTTTGTCAGCAAGAGATCGACATCGAGTCCGTCAGGACTGTAGATCGTTCCGTCGGCGTCGGCGATCGCGACTATCCTGAGACCGGCCGCGCTGAGGAACCTGGCGACGCTGGCGCCCACGCTCCCGAAACCCTGGATGGATACACGCGCATCCTTATCTTCTAAGCGCAATGACTGGAGCGTTTCAAGCGTCACCTCGGCAATGCCGTATCCGGTGGTCAATTCGGATAGACGCAAGCCGTCTGTGCATAGATTGCCAAGCTTCCGGATATTATCCACCAGCTTAGCCGGTTCGCGCGCCCTGAGCACCACTGGTTGGAACAGCGATGACACACCCAACTCGTCGAGAATCGCGGCGATCTCGGCCTCTTTGGTCCCCAGGTCCTCGTTGGCCAGCCAACTGTCGAGCACAAACCCCTTGTGCATCCGCAGGAAACGTCTGAGAACCACGGTGCTATCGGGGGCTAGAGGGTCATAGTCGATGCCAGCCTTCGCGCCGCCGAAGGGGAAGCCGAGGAGCGCCAGTTTATGCGTCATCGTGCGCGCCAGCCTGATTACCTCGTGCACTTCCAGACCGGGGCACATACGGATGCCGCCCGCGCAAAGATCATTGACCGTCCTGTCGATAACGAAGTATCCTCTGGCGGTTGTAACGTCATCTGCCCACTGGCAGACCAGCGCGGGTCCCTTATCCATCAATAGCTAATTATTCCAGATAATCTTTGAGCTTTTTGCTTCTGCTCGGATGGCGGAGCTTACGCAAGGCTTTCGCCTCGATCTGGCGGATGCGCTCACGAGTGACCCCAAACTCCTTGCCCACCTCTTCCAGCGTTCGGCTGCGGCCATCGTCAAGCCCGAAACGCAACTGTAAGACACGTCGCTCGCGGAGACTGAGGGAGTCGAGCACGTCCTCCACCTGCTCCTTCAGTAACTGATGTGAAGCGGCTTCGGCCGGCGCTAGCGCGCCGTGATCCTCTATGAAATCGCCCAGATGGCTATCTTCTTCTTCTCCAATAGGGGTCTCCAGTGAAACCGGCTCCTGCGAGACCTTGATAATCTCGCGAACCTTCTCCGGAGAGATATGCATCTCCTCGGCGATCTCTTCTGACGTTGGCTCACGGCCAAGCTCTTGTAAGAGACGGCGCGAGATGCGAATCAGCTTATTAATCGTCTCGACCATGTGCACCGGTATCCGTATCGTGCGGGCCTGATCGGCGATCGCCCGAGTTATGGCCTGGCGTATCCACCAGGTCGCGTACGTGCTAAACTTG
The DNA here is from genome assembly GCA_016189905.1 of Chloroflexota bacterium. Taxonomy (GTDB): domain Bacteria; phylum Chloroflexota; class UBA6077; order FW602-bin22; family JACPRP01; genus JACPRP01. Next base: position 19,091 of record JACPRP010000052.1, read on the forward strand.
TACCCTTTGCGATAATCGAACTTCTCGACCGCCCGGATGAGGCCGATGTTGCCTTCCTGTATTAGATCGAGGAGAGACATGCCCCTGCCGATATACTTTTTGGCTACGCTAACGACGAGCCGCAGGTTCGCCTCGGTGAGACGACGCCGAGCCAGGTCCCCACGCTGTATTTCGAGCTCGAGTCGAGCCAGGTCTTCCGGCGGATCATGCAACAACTCCAGGCGACGCATTGCAATCAGGCCACGCTCCATCATCGTCGCCAGGGCAATCTCCTCGGTCGCAGAAAGGAGTGGAACACGTCCGATCTCACGCAGATACATCCTGACGGGATCGTCGATGCCCTCGTGGTCAAAATCGATCACCGGTTCGAGCTCGATTTCGGCGACTTCCTCTTCCTCAAGAGCCTTAGGCTCAGGTTCTTCCTCCTCCCAGGAATCCGCGTCGGCGTCCGCCGGCTCGATTTCGACGATGTCGACGTCCTTGGATCCCGCACCATCGACGGTGCTTGCCCCGATGTCGCCATCCGCCGCTTTCAGAATGTTCCCAATCTCATCGATGTTGAGCTTTGGATTCGGCACGACATCGAGGATGTCTTTAGCAGTGAGGAAGCCTTTCTCCTTGCCCTTCACCACCAACTCAGCCGCTTCCGGCTTTTCCTTCTCCTGGAACCCCATCTCTGTCCCTGTCTCGATTACCATCGCTCCTCCTCACCAGCCACGAGGGTCAAATAGAGTGCATCGTCAGATACTTTCCATCAGATACTTTCCAAAAGGGTCACGCCAATGCGAATGCGGCAGACCGCTATCTCAGCCCAGCCTCTTATTTCCAAACCCACGCCTTCGCGCCTTCACGCTCATAGAGCGCCAGCTCGGCACACAGGTCCTCGGTCTTCTGAATGAAATTCTTCACCCCCTCCCAATCTTTTGCCTGCTCGGCATCCCGCTTGAGATAGCCAAGCTGGCGTATGCGTTCGCGTAAGCTTCGTCTTCGCAGTTCTTTATGACAGCTATCGATTTCCCGCTCGACGTCACTGTCAGCCATCGGCGGCTGTGTTCTCGACCATTCCGTCAGATCCTGCAAGTAGTCGCGCAGGACAGGGTCCAGGGTCTCGCCAAAACGCTCCCAGTCGAATCTCTCCCCCGTCACCAGATATTCTCGCAGGGACACCACTGCCTGACGGGACCGCACATCGCTCAGCTCGTCGACTTGCAGATCGACGACGCGGCCAACCATTTCGGGATGGCTTAGTAGCATCGACAGATAGTAGAGCTCTGTCGAAATGTGGGGCTTGACCCCCGCGCTCTTGCCTCGTGATACCTCCGACGACCCGGCCGACGGTTGACTTTGGCTCGGGCCAGCCAGCTTGATTCGCGATAGACTTACCTCAAGCGATCGCTCGCTAACCTGTACCAGATTCGCCAGCTTCTGTAAGTAATGCGCTTGCTCGACGCCATCCTTGAGCTCTTTGATGATTGGCAGAAGCTGGGCAACCGCAGCGGACTTGTCCTTCGCCTGGCTTAGATCTAACTGTGAAGTTGCGACGTTGAAATAGTAATCGACGATTGGAACCGCCCTATCAATTAGCCGACGCCACTGCTCCGCATCCTCGCGGATCACCTCGTCAGGGTCCTTGCCCCGTGGCAACGTAATGATCCTGATGTCGGCATCTAGCTTATACTCATACCTGATCAGACCACGCCAGGTTGGTACGGGAACAGCCTTTTTGTCGAAGACCTGCTTGGCGACCTCCAAGCCGCGAAGGGTAGCCTCGTCGCCAGCAGCATCAGGGTCCAGGGCCAGCACTAGATTCTTACTGAGCTTCTTTAAGCTCGCTACGTGACGCTCAGTAAGCGCCGTACCCAGGGCGGCCACCACATTCTTTATACCACATTGGTGTGAAATTAAAACGTCGACATAACCTTCGACCACGATCGTGCGATCACCTTCTCTGATAGCTTTGCTGGCCGCATCGATGCCATATAATGATGCGCTTTTATCGAAAATCAAGGTTTGCGGCGAGTTCAGGTATTTCGGCGTGGAATCGTCGAGGGCGCGCGCTCCGAAGCCGGTGACGTTTCCCGCGCGTCGCGAATCGGGAAAACGAGGCGGTTGCGAAAGCGGTCATATCCTTCGGTGCCCTCTCGTTCTACCAGCAACCCGGCCTCGACCAGTTCTGCCCTCTCGTAGCCTTTACCGGTCAGATACTTCTCCAGCGCATTCCAGCTATCCATGGAATAGCCAAGCTGAAAGCCTTCGATGGTCTGGGCATTCACACCTCTGCGCTGCAGATAGTCTCGCGCGACCCTACCAGCATCAGAGCGCAAGAGCAGGTTATGGAAATACTGAGCCGCCGCCGCGTTGATGTCGCGCAGGCGCGTTCGCTTCTGATCCTCGTTAGCGGCATCGGCCCGACGCTCCGGCAGCGCAACGCCAGCGCGTTGTGCGAGCATCTTCAGAGCCTCGCCGAAGCCCATCCCCTGCACCTTCATCACAAATGCAAAGATATCGCCACTGGCGCCGCAGCCGAAGCAATGGTAGTTGCCCTTATCAGGAAAGACTACAAACGATGGGGTCTTCTCGGCATGAAAAGGGCACAATCCGGTGAAGTTCCGCCCGGTCTTTCTCAGGCTTACCTCTGGCGTGATTATGTCAAGGATATTCAGCCTTTCCTTAATCTCTTCGATTGCTCCGTTAGATGGGGTAGTGGGCATCTGCAACTCCTCAGATCAATCCCAGGTAGAGGGCGGTGAAAGCGACGCTGTTATTCATCGCGTGCGCGACAATCGCCGGAACGATGCTGCGTGTCACTCTGAAAACGTGAGCCAGGATCAGCCCGGTGACCAGCAGCGGCAGAAATGCACGCCAATCCAGGTGGGCCAGCGCAAAGATCACGGCGCTCAACAGGTAGGCCTGCACAGGACCTTTTTGATTGAGAAAGGCATTGAAAGCGTAGCCTCGAAAAAACGCCTCCTCGACGAAGCCCACCAGGACAGCGCCAGCCAGAAGTATCGCACCGAACTGAATGGGCGAAGCCTCTCTCACCGCCGCGAATTGCCGAACCTGTGTCTGCTCGATTCCCGCTTGCGCCAGCAGGAGCTCGACGACACCCGCGCTGACCAGGACGGCGATTCCCGTCGCTACCCCGATCAGTATCTTCCATTCCAAACGCTCCGCCAGCAGGCCCATATCTTTCCACGTGATCACGCCCGGACGGACGATCCGAATCCAAAGCACTAGCAGGAGAGAAATCTCCGTGCTAACGATGGCGGCTATCAACGCGTTAGGAGAAAGAGATTCATCGATAAGCGCCTGTGCTGTGGGCCGGGCGATGATTAGCTCGGCAATCTTGTAGATGCCCTGGAGCACAACCGAGATGACGATCGCCAGAAAAAAGCAAGCCAGCACCGTGGGATAGCCGGCGTAATCCTTTCGAGCAGTTTCGGGAGACAAAGAAGGCACGACGACGTAGATGGCAAGACCAACGACGAATAGCAAACCGGACAGCAGCGTGAGTCCACCCGAAACCAGCAGTATGACGGTGGTCACAGGGTCGGCCTGTATGCTGTTCGGCGTCAGGGGAAATGCACCAGCGACGAACAGCGAGAATGCGCCCAATATGACGAATAATATGGCGGCGAGGAACCCTATGAGCATCAGCCAGACGCCAAGCGAAGTCGCTCTGTTGGCGGTTCTCAAAACTGGCCAAACCTTTCTTAGAGATCCGGCAAATACAACTGCCGAAACACACGCAGAGCGTATCTGTCGGTCATGCCTGAGACGTAATCACAAACTATGCGCTCGACAGAATCGCTTCGACAACAGACCCTGAACTCCTCTGGTATCTCCTCGGGGTGCTGACAGAAGTGCCGATAAAGCATCTTCAAGAGCCTTGTGGCTTTCGCGGTCTCGTCCCAGGCTACCGACTTGACGTAGACGTTCTCGAAAAGAAACTCGCGCAACGTGTCGACGGCAGCCAGGATTTCGGGGCTCATCGACACCAGAGGCTGATGGTTGCGAGCAAGCGCCTCGACGTATTGACGGCAAGCCTTATGGTCGGCGGCGCTTTGCGCCACGCTGTCCTCGTCGGCCCGCACCGCATCCCAGCTATTCTCGACGACGTCGCATACCATTGTGTTGATGCGAGCGGAATGGTCAGCGCCGAGCTTCTGGACGCTTTCCGACGGTAGATCTTGCTCCCGCAGCACGCCGGCGCGAATGGCGTCCACGATGTCGTGGTTGAGGTAGGCGATGCTATCTGCCAACTTCACTATCTGGCCTTCCAGTGTCGCCGCCACACCCCACGCCTCGGCGCTGATGCTATCCCTCGTCTTCGAATGTTTCGCTATCCCGTCGCGAACCTCCCACGTAAGATTGAGGCCGTTGCCATCTTTCTCGAGCACATCAACCACCCTCAGGCTTTGCTCGTTATGTCGAAAGCCGTCCGGATACATCTCGTCCAGCACCGTCTCTCCCGCGTGCCCGAACGGCGTGTGGCCGAGGTCGTGAGCGAGGCCGATGGCTTCCACCAAATCCTCGTTGAGGTTGAGCGCCCGAGCTATCGAGCGGGCTATCTGGGCCACCTCCAGGGTGTGTGTCAGACGGGTGACGTAGTGGTCGCCCGACGGAGCTATGAAAACCTGCGTTTTGTGCTTGAGCCTGCGAAAGGCCTTTGAATGTATGATGCGATCCCGGTCTCGCTGGAAATCGGTTCGCAGCGAGGAAGGCGCCTCGGTTATGAGCCTCCCTCGTGAGAGTTTGCTTTTGGCGGCGAGAGGAGACGTTGTCTCCACTCGCCGCTCGATTCGCTCGCGAACGTAATGCTTCACCAAATGAGATGCTCGCCTCTCAGGCTGTTCTGCTGATCATTTCGCCAGACGCCACTACTGCCTGGGCAGCCGCTAGCCGGGCCACCGGCACGCGGAACGGCGAGCAACTGACGTAGTTGAGGCCCAGCGAATTGCAGAATTCGATCGAGCTGGGCTCACCGCCGTGCTCGCCACAGATGCCGACCTCTAACGCTGGACGCGTTGCGCGTCCCATCTCGACGCCCATCCGCATCAGCTTGCCAACGCCTTCACGGTCGAGCACCTGGAACGGGTTCGACGGAAGGATGCCACGCTCCACGTATTGCAGCAAGAACTTGCCCTCCGCGTCGTCGCGACTGATGCCGAAGGTGGTCTGCGTCAGGTCGTTGGTGCCGAAGCTGAAGAACTCGGCGTACTCGGCGATCTTATCTGCCGTGAGCGCGGCGCGGGGAATCTCGATCATCGTGCCGAACTTGTAGGCCGCCTTCTTACCGGTCTCACGCTCCACATCTTCGACGACCTTGAGCAGCTTCTCCCGTGTGACGCGCAGCTCGTTGACGTGGCTGACGAGAGGGATCATTATCTCAGGATGGACTTTGCCCCCCTCTTTTTCGACCTCGTCGGCCGCCATTAGAATCGCCCGCACCTGCATCTCGACGATGCCCGGAAAGATCAGGCCGAGCCGGCAGCCACGGAGGCCGAGCATTGGGTTCATCTCCCGCATCTCGCCGACCTTCTTCAAGAGCGCCTCTTTTTCCTTGAGCTCCGTCGGATTGTTCCCACGGGTACGCAGCTCCGTGATTTCGACGAGCAGCTCATCGTAGCTGGGCAGGAACTCGTGTAGCGGCGGGTCGATCAGACGAATGACGACGGGATAGCCGTCCATCGCGCGCAAGATGCCCTTGAAGTCCTCTTTCTGGATCGGCAGCAGCCTGTCAAGTGCCGCCTTTCGCGCCTCTTCGGTCTCCGCCAGGATCATCTCGCGGACGATCGGCAGGCGGTCCTCCTCGAAAAACATGTGCTCGGTGCGGCAAAGGCCGATGCCCTGGGCACCATTCTCTCGGGCCTTGCGGGCGTCGCGGGGATAGTCGGCATTGGCCCAGACCTGCAAACGTCTTATCTCGTCGGCCCAGCCAAGCAATTGCCGCAGATCGGGGCTCATCTCTGGCTCGATCATCGGCACATCGCCGAGAATGACTTCGCCAGTGCTGCCGTTGATCGAGATGATATCACCCTCGTGAACCACAACGTTATCCACTGCAAACTGGCGAGCGGGCACGTCGATCTTCAAGCTTTCGCAGCCCGAGACGCAGGGTTTGCCAAGACCACGAGCCACGACCGCAGCGTGGCTCGTAGCACCCCCCCGCGCCGTGAGGATTCCTTGAGCGACCAGCATACCGTGCACGTCGTCCGGATTGGTTTCGGGTCGCACCAGGACCACCCTCTCGCCGTTTTTCGCCATTTCCTCGGCCGTATTTGCGTCGAACACGGCCTTGCCGCTGGCGGCGCCAGGTGAGGCGTTCAAACCTTTGGCAATGACAAGAAGATGGGCGCTTGGGTCGATGCGGCGGTGCAGCAATTGCTCGATGTGGCCGGGCTCCACCCGCATGATGGCCTCTTCTTTAGTGATGAGCCCCTCCGCGACCATATCGACCGCGGTCTTCACCGCTGCCTCCGCGGTGCGCTTAGCCGATCGCGTCTGGAGCATGAAGAGCTTGCGCTTTTCGACGGTGAACTCCAGATCCTGAACGTCACGATAGTGCTTCTCCAGACGCTGCGCGATCTCCGTGAACTGCTTGTAAACGTCGGGCAGGTCCCTGGCCATCACGTCGATCTTCTCAGGCGTACGAATGCCCGCCACCACGTCCTCGCCCTGCGCGTTCAGCAGATATTCGCCGTAGAGCCGCTTCTCCCCGGTAGATGGATCGCGGGTAAAGGCGACGCCGGTTCCGGAGTCGAACCCCATGTTGCCGAAGACCATCATCTGAACATTGACGGCGGTGCCCAGATTGTGAGGGATCTTGTGGAAGTTCCTGTAATCGATGGCTCGCTTGTTGTTCCAGGAGCTGAAAACGGCTTCGATAGCCTTTTCGAGCTGCTTGTAAGGATCGGTAGGGAAATCCTCGCCGGTCTCCTGCTTGACTAACTGCTTGTACTTCTGCACGACCTCTTTGAGGTCATCGGCGGTCAAGTCCGTGTCCTGCTTCGCCCCCACCATCTTCTTCTGCTCTTCGAAGATGTGCTCGAACTTCGCCGGGTTTATATCCAGCACGATCTTGCCGAACATCTGGATGAAGCGACGATAAGAGTCGTAGGCAAAGCGCTCGTTGCTCGTTAGCTGCGCCAGCCCTGTGGCGGCATCTTCGTTGAGGCCCAGATTCAACACCGTGTCCATCATGCCTGGCATGGAGAACTTGGCGCCGGAACGAACCGAAACCAGGAGCGGGTTGTTAGGATCGCCAAACTTCTTGCCGGTCTGACCCTCGAGGGTCTTGACCGCCTTCAGAACCTGGTCCCACATGCCCTCGGGAAACTTCTTGCCCGCGGAGTAATACTCGTTGCAAGCCTCGGTCGTTATCGTGAACCCCGGGGGTACTGGTAGACCAGCCCGCGTCATTTCCGCCACCCCCGCCCCTTTTCCTCCGAGAAGGTCGCGCATATCCGCGCTGCCTTCGCTGAAAAGGTAGACCCATTTCTTTTCCATTATCAGGACCGCCTCCTATTCTACGCTGTTTATTGAAGACTTGGTGACGCTTTGAATATTATAACACTTCCTCGCCTGCTGCAATGGGAGCGGCCCGGCGATTTTCGGCGGTGAACGCCACCTTTCAGCTCGCCAGCTTCTCCCTTAGAACCTCCACAAGCTCGGCTATCGGCACGCGCGTTTGCTCCATTGTGTCGCGATCGCGAATCGTGACCGCCTGATCTTGCTCCACCGTTTGGAAGTCGATGGTCACACAATAAGGCGTTCCGATCTCGTCCTGGCGCCGATAGCGGCGGCCGATGCTTTGCGCATCGTCGAAAGTTGTGGCGAAATGGGGGCGCAGCTTTGCCCAAACGTCCCTCGCGACCGCCACCGGGGCCTCTTTCTTCGATAGCGGCAGAACGGCGACCTTTATCGGCGCGATCCGTTTGTGGAAGCGCATCACCACTCTGGTTCCCTCCTTGTCGGGCTCTTCGTCGTAAGCGTTCAACAAGAAGGCCAGGGTCGATCTATCGGCGCCGGCCGACGGCTCGATGACGTACGGGGTAACGTGCTCTTTGGTCTCCTCGTCGAAGTAGCTCAGGTCCTCGCCGCTGTATTGTGAGTGCTGCTTCAAGTCGAAATCGGTGCGATTGGCGATGCCCTCGAGCTCGGACCAGCCAAAAGGAAAATTGAATTCCACGTCGGCGCAAGCCTTGGCGTAGTGCGCCAGCTCATCGGCGGCGTGAGGGCGGAGACGAAGGTTGTCCGGCTTAATGCCATAGCGGATGTACCAGTTCATGCGCTCCTCGAACCAGTGCTGGTGCCACTGCTCATCCGTTCCCGGCTTGACGAAATACTCGACTTCCATTTGCTCGAATTCGCGGCTGCGGAAGATAAACTTGCCCGGCGTGATCTCGTTGCGGAAGGCCTTGCCGATCTGCGCGATGCCGAAAGGCAGTTTTCTGCGCGTGCTGACCTGCACGTTCTTGAAGTTCACGAAGATGCTCTGCGCTGTCTCAGGGCGCATGTAGGCTACCGCGGCATCTTCTTCCACTGGGCCGACGAAAGTCTTGAACATCGTGTTGAACCACCGAGGCTCGGTAAGCTCACCACCACACTCTGGGCAGACCTCAGCGCCGATCTGATCGGCGCGAAAGCGCTGCTTGCAGCGCTTGCAATCGACCAGCGGCTCGATGAACCCGGCGACGTGCCCCGACGCCACCCAGACCTGCGGATGCATGACGATCGATCCGTCCAGGCCGACGATGTCGTCGCGCTCCTGAACCATTGCCCGCCACCAGGCGTCCTTAATATTCCGCTTCAACTCGACGCCGAGCGGACCGTAGTCCCAGAATCCGCCAAAACCGCCGTAGATCTCGCTGCTCTGAAAAATGAAGCCTCTGCGTTTGCAGAGGGACACAATTGTATCCAAATCCACCATTAACACACCGTCCTTCGGTCAATCCATTTTGAAGTGAAGGAGCCGAGACACAGTCTGTCCGTTGGTCAGATGCTCGTCGACAATCTCGTCCACATCCTCGGGCAGGACCCGAGAGTACCAGACGCCATCCGGATAGACGAGTACAATGGGGCCATCTTCGCACTCTTTCACGCAGCCACACTTGGTCAACATGATCTCGTCCGCCAGGCCATGCTCGCGAATCCTACGGCCGAGCAAAGTCATCAACTCCTCCGCGCCGTAGCCAGCGCAATCGTAGCCGGTGCACACGAACACGTGTTTGCGAAACTTCTTCACCATAAACCTAGCCTCGCCTAGCGCAGTTTACGGTGCGAAGCGCGTCTCGTCTTGGTAGCCCTCTCTCACCACCACGGGCAAGGCAGGAGGCGACGCGCGTTTTCACTCCCGAAACTAGCGCAAGTCTTTGATGATCGGATCGGCCTGAGCAGGCCCAATAAATAAGGAGAAAAGGATGCATACTTTTCTCCCTTGCAGTCGACGGTCAGGCCAAATCAGTTGGGATTTCAGCAGATATTCGCCACGACTGGCTGACAGGCCAGACTGGCACCAGTTAGCGCACTTCCGACTACATTTTAGCTGATGGCCTCATAAATCGCAACAAAGGCATGGCGCGGACCAAGAGATCGAGCTTTTTACATTGACGGTTGCTACTGAAATTTGCTATAATCTTCACGTCAACGCCAAGGGGTGGCGGGCAAGACGTGGACGAGTAGCTCAGCCGGTCAGAGCGCACGGTTCACATCCGTGAGGTCGTAGGTTCGATCCCTATCTCGTCCACCTGTTTAGCGAGCGAACACCAAGCTTATTCGTAAGCGCCGAAGTGGCGGAACCGGCAGACGCGCTACGTTCAGGGCGTAGTGAGCACAACGCTCGTGGGGGTTCAAATCCCCCCTTCGGCACCAAGTTTTGGGTCCACAATTGGACCGAGCCGCATAGCAGCCGCGGGAGTAACTCAGTTGGTAGAGTGTCTGCCTTCCAAGCAGATTGTCGCGAGTTCGAGTCTCGTCTCCCGCTCCATACTATATCTAGTGGGAACAAGCCTCAAGCGCCACAATATTTAGTTGTTTGACCCGGGCCTGCGTCAAGCTAGGCCTTTTGTTTTTGACTTCTCGGTCAAGTGAACCCGGATGTCGTAGTGTTCATGTCATTTCCTCCTCTTGGCACTCGTGCGCCTGCCTTCTTCGCAATTCTTGGCAACGGTATAGATACTTACTTGCAAGCAATGATAGCACTGATTCCAGGCAAGAATAACCCCATGGGCACAGGCTGTGCCCATGGGGTTGACGAGGTAACGAAGCGCCGCGGTGATGGCAACGTATCGGCTAAGCAGCTTGATCATGGGCTTGGTCGCGAGCGTGTTGTCAGTGGCAGGCACTTGCACTAGAATGGAAGGGTCGTAGCGGTGATGACAGATTAGCGCACCTTAGGCCACTCGGACCAAGAAGCACATAACTGGTCGACGGATTGGATTGCTTCGATGAATGAACACGCGCCGAGAGAGGTACTTGCGGAGCTAGCGCAATTGCGCGAAGAGAACTCGCGTCTCAAATCGTTGCTCAGTGCTAGCAGTATTCCGTGGGAGGACGATCCGAAGCCTATCGCCCGCGACGAAGTGATACCGATGTCCTCTCACAAGGATAGCCAACACCTGGATACCGCCGCAAAGGTCAGCCTCTTTCGCCGTCTGTTTCGTGGCCGGACCGATGTCTATCCAGTGCGTTGGGAATCCGCCAAAGGTAAATCCGGCTATGCCCCGGCCTGCGAAAATGAATGGCGGCCGGGCTTGTGCGGCAAGCCACAGGTCAAGTGCGTCGACTGCGATCACCGCAAGCTGCTGCCCGTCACCGATCGGGTGATCTACGACCACCTGGCCGGGAAACATACAATTGGAGTGTACCCCCTGCTGTCTGACGACACCTGCTTTTTCCTGGCGGTCGATTTCGACGATGCGGACTGGCGGGAAGACGCCAAGGCGTTTGCGCAATCGTGCGTAGAGTTGCAGGTACCTGCAGCGCTGGAAACCTCCCGTTCGGGGAACGGGGCTCATTTGTGGGTCTTTTTTGCTGAAGCCGTGCCGGCTCGCGAAGCGCGGCGATTGGGGTCGGCTCTGATCAGTTACACTTGCTCCCGAAAACGACAACTCAAACTCTCAAGCTACGACCGCCTCTTTCCCAACCAGGACACCCTTCTCAAGGGTGGATTCGGCAACCTGATCGCACTACCCTTACAGAAAAAGCCGCGCGAACACGGGCGCAGTGTTTTCGGGGATGAGCGATTCGAGCCGTTCCCCGACCAATGGGCATTTCTCGCGAGAATGTCACCGATTAGTGCCACAGATGTGGAGGAGGCTATCCAACGGGCGACCGGTGGAAGTCATCCCCTGGATGTTGCCTTTGTCACTGAAGAGGATGAGTCGGAACCGTGGAAGATGCCTGTATCATCCTCTTGCAGGATTCCTGGCCCGATGCCAGAATCGCTAAGACTCGTACTGGCCAACCAGGTTTTTGTCGAAAAAGCAAACTTGCCTCAGGCGCTCGCCAACCAAATGATCCGGCTAGCTGCCTTCCAGAACCCCGAGTTCTACAAGGCTCAGGCTATGCGCCTGTCGGTCTGGAACAAGCCGCGTATTATCGGCTGCGCAGAGAATTATCCACAACACATTGGCCTGCCACGGGCCTGTTTGGATGCGGTGTTGGATATGCTGAACCGTCAGGGCATTGCTGTCGAACTCCAGGACGAGCGCCACACCGGGGAAGCCATCAGTGCCGTTTTCAAAGGTGAATTGCGTGCTGACCAGGGCTCGGCTGTTGAAGCGATGCTGGCACAAGACACGGGCATCCTGTGTGCGCCCACGGCGTTCGGCAAGACTGTGACCGCGGCGGCATTGATCGCCAGGCGCGGGGTGAGCACCCTGGTACTGGTCCATCGCACCGAACTATTGAGACAATGGCAGGGGCAGCTGTCGACGTTCCTAGGAGTGTCGAAGGATGGCATCGGGGTGATTGGCGGCGGCAAGAAAAAGCCATCCGGCCACATCGACATCGCCGTCATGCAATCCTTGTGCCGTAGCGAACGCCAGTCCGAATTGCTCGACGGCTATGGGCAGGTCATCGTCGACGAATGCCATCACGTGTCAGCCTTTACCTTCGAATCTATACTTAAGCAGGCAAAGGCGCGATATATCATAGGTCTAACCGCGACACCGATGCGGCGCGATGGACATGATCCGATCATTTTCATGCAGTGCGGGCCGATCCGCCACCGTGCTGCCAGACCGGATAGCGCACCTACTCGTTTGGAAGTCTGGCCGCGCCTGCTGAATACTACCTTAGCCCCGCCGGGAGCGGGAATACAGGACTTGTTTCGATCATTGGCCATCGACGACAATCGCAATCAACTCATCGCCATGGACATCATCGAGGCCTATCGAGAGGGACGGAAGATCATCGTTCTGACCGAGCGCACCGGGCATTTGGAGCGTCTGCGGGAATTGCTCGACGATGATATCGAACACTGCCACGTCTTGCACGGCCGCTTGTCGAAGAAACAACGCGTTGAAGTCCTCGCGGCACTTTCGAGCCTAGATGATTCAACCCCCCGGATAATACTTGCCACTGGCCGACTAGTGGGAGAAGGCTTCGATCACCCTCCGCTAGATACGTTGGTGCTAGCTCTACCGATTTCATGGAAAGGGACGATCCAGCAATATGCGGGCCGATTGCACCGGGAGCACGTCAGCAAAAAGGATGTGCGCATTTATGACTACGTCGAGCATAATCACCCCCAACTCGCTCGAATGTGGAGCAACCGACAGCGTGGTTATCGGGCTATGGGATACGTGGTGCGGCAGAACGAAGAATGTCTTGAACAAATCGCCTTTTGAAGACCAAAAGAGGCTATGCGTTGTACGACTTTTTTGAGTCAAATCTCGGCTTGGTCCAGCCGCTTAAGGAGTGCCTGTTTCCCAGGGTTTGAGGCACGAAGCTCCGCCATTCGTTCCCTGAACCGATCCATTCCGCCACCTCGGGCGGCTAGATCACGAAGGTCCTTCAA
>JACPRP010000055.1 GCA_016189905.1 Chloroflexota bacterium
CTGCGTCATGCGCTCCTCCTTAACCAGAGGAGCATACCACCGCCGGTTCACTTTTGAAGCAGAAACAGTTCACTTTTCAAGCATTAAGAGTTCACTTTTCAGTCGTTACTGACAGCCGCAAACCAATTGTTGACACAGCCAGCCTGGTGTATTAATATTGGCATGGCGGAAACCGGACGATATGCCATCAGATTGACATACTTCCCAAAAAAAGGCCAGGAACTAGACACAGTTTTTAAGGCGTGCTATAATGCTTTGCTGGTGCTATGCGGTCAAAGGGGACCGTAAATTCCACGAAGTGGCTGGCTTCGCGTTCAGTCGGTATGAGGCAATGTATTCGTTTTTCAGTTCCGCGTCTCGGGTAGCCGAACGAAATACGGGTGCTCCTGGCGTGGCAGTTCTTCAGCGGCAAAGAAGCGGCGCATCGGTTACACAACGGCGTGCCTCTGGGCGTCCTCCTCTGCCGCACATTCTCGAACCACAAGCAAACGGGAGGAAATCGTATGTCCAAGTTTATCGCTACGGCAGCGATCAGGGGTGCGCGTGCCATTGTGGCTCGGGCCGAGGACGAGATCAACAAGGCGATTGAGAAATACGGTCCTGAACAGCGCGTCGCATTCACGAACACCGCCTACTTTCTGCCGACCATCTACGGTCTCACCGGACAAAAGATCGAGAAGCTTGGCGACATGGCGCCCACTTTGGAACACTGCAAGAACCTATTGCCGGCAGTGCCTTCCGACAAACTCTGGCTTCCCTATCTGGGCAACACACTGGACGCGGGCATGGCGACGCTCTTTGCCGAGGAACTGATCGAGGGCGTCCGCTCGATCGAGGAAGCCTGGCCAGAGCAGGCGGAGTGGGGACGCTACAACGGGCCTATCGACGATGTCCAGTTGCGCTCCTGGGGTATCCAACTGGTCGACGGCCGTATGCCGGGTTTCGCCGCCGTCGTCGGCACAGCGAAAAGCACCGAGGTGGCCGTCAAGATCATCCGTGAGCTGCAGGCAAGAGGTATCTTGATCTTCCTCGCCGCCAAGTCGGATGGACGTGATGGCAAGAAGAGTATCACTGACCAGTTGATGGAGGCCGGCGTCGAGCTCGGCTATGACACATTCACGGTTCCCTTTGGCTCAGATACCGTTTCCGCTGTCCACGCTTTGGGATTTGCTACTCGCGCTGCCCTTACCTTCGGCGGCGTCAAGGCTGGCCAGGCTGAGGACATCCTCCTGTACAACAAATATCGCAGCATGGCCTTCGTGCTTGCCCTGGGCGAGGTCGACGATCTCAAGTACGCAACCGCCGCTGGCGCCGTGAGCTATGGCTTCCCAACCGTCGCCGATACCGCGATTCCGAACATCTATCCGAACGGTCTGACGATCTACGAAGCCGTCGTCTCGATGCCGTTCGACGAGATTCCGGGTGAGAACGACCTGGAGCGGGCGGAAAAACTGGTCCAACGCTGTATCGACGTGCGCGGCCTCAGGATCAAGGTAACCAAGATGCCGATTCCTGTCTCCTATGGCTCGGCCTTCGAGGGCGAGCGCGTGCGCAAGGAGCAATTGCGAGTGGAGTTCGGTGGCAAGCGGTCTCAGTGCTTCGAGTACCTGCGGATGGTGGATGGCGAGACCATTGAGGACGGCAAGATCACGCTCGAGGGCCCAGATATCGACGACGTGCCGGATGGCGGGGCGATCAATCTCGGCATCCTGATAGACGTGGCTGGCCGCAAGATGGAGAAGGACTTCGAGCCGGTGCTCGAGCGGCAGGTCCACCATTTCGTCAACGGCGCTGAGGGCGTGCAGCATATCGGCCAGCGTGATATCGCCTGGATTCGTCTCAGCAAGACAGCTACTGACAAGGGATTCAGACTGAGGCACATCGGCGAGATCATCCGCGCCAGAATGCTGGGCGAGTTCTCGGCAATCATTCAGAAGGTTCAGGTCAGGCTCTTTACCGACAACGCCAAGTTCGAGGAGGCGATTGCTCTCGCGCGTCAGGCGTACCACGAGCGCAACGTGCGGCTTGCCGACATGACCGACGAATCGGTAGACACTTTCTACTCGTGTACTCTCTGCCAGAGCTTTGCGCCAACGCACGTCTGCGTGGTCTCTCCCGAGAGATTGGGCCTTTGTGGCGCGTATAACTGGCTGGACTGCAGAGCCTCTTATGAGATCAACCCAACCGGACCAAACAAACCCATTGCCAAGGGCCGATTGATCGACCCCGTCAAGGGCATCTGGGAAGGGTCTAACGATTTTGTTTATAACAACACGCAGCGAACAGTCGAGAACGTCACCCTCTACTCCATTATGGAATCTCCGATGACTGCCTGCGGCTGCTTCGAGTGCATCATGATGGTCATTCCCGAGGTCAACGGCGTGATGGTCGTTTCCCGAGAGGATTCGAGTATGACGCCCGCTGGGATGTCGTTCTCCACTCTCGCCGGCATCGCCGGCGGTGGGTTGCAGACCCCGGGCGTGATGGGTATAGGCAAGTACTTCTTGACCAGCAAGAAGTTCATCTCGGCAGACGGTGGTCTCAAGCGGGTTGTCTGGATGTCCTCTTTCTTGAAAGAGACGATGGTCGAGGAGTTGAAGGCCGCGGCCGAGCGCGAGGGCGTTCCGGATTTGATCGAAAGGATTGCCGACGAGCGATCCGTCACCACGGTCGACGAGCTGATGACCTTTATGCAGGAAAAAGGCCACCCGGCGTTAGAAATGGATCCGATGTTTTAGGCCAGGCCGGGTTCAATATGATTCGCCACGTGTGACACAACGACCGCCGACGTTGCAACAGCGATGTCGGCGGTTGGACCGCGAGGGCCAGAAATAAACGGGTTGTCCCTCGCAAAGCCGATGGCAAATGAAACATACAGGCATGCGATGTGGTGATGCCCGTGTGATGCCAGCACGGTAGATAAGCTGATCAGCGGAAAGGAGAAAGACTAGTGCCAGTCACAGTCCAAACACCAGTCGAGAAATGGAACGGTGCAGTACGAGAAGTTACCCTTGGCGCGACGAAGGCCGATGGTGGCACGAGGGGGCGTACAGTTACTGTTGGCGGTTCTGCCACACTACCTTTTTTGCATTTCGAGGGGGCAATTCCTAATCGGCCGGTGATCGCCATACAGGTTCAGGATATCGATCCATTGGATTGGTCCCCGACGCTGCGATCGGCGTGGGGCGATGTCACGAAGGACGTCCTCAAATGGGCTGCCAAAGCGGTTGATCTTGGGGCCGATATTATCGCCCTCAACCTCCGCAGTGCCCATCCGGACAGTGGCAACCGTGGGCCGGAGGAGATCGCCGAAACAGTGAAGAGTGTCTTGGGCGCCGTCGATCTGCCCCTCATTATTTATGGCCCAGGGGTTCCAGAAAAAGATAACGAGGTGCTCGTCAGGGCCGCCGAGGTCGCGGCCGGCGAGCGTGTAGCCATCGGCCTTTGCGAGCAGAACAACTACCGGACGATCGTCGCCGCCTGCCTCGCCAATGGCCACGTGGCCATCGCGCGAGCGCCAATCGACGTGAATATTCAAAAGCAGATAAATATCTTGATGAGCGACATGGGTCTCCCGCTGGATCGCATTCTTATGGATCCTACGACGGGTGCTCTGGGCTACGGGCTTGAGTATAGCTTCTCTGTGATGGAGCGACTGCGTCTTTCGGCGCTGCAAGGCGATGGAATGACCCAGATGCCGACCATTTGCACCATCGGCGACGAGGCCTGGCGGGCGAAGGAAGCCAAAGTCAGCCAGGGCGTCCCTGAAGTCTGGGGCGACTTCGCCAAGCGCGGCGTCGTTTGGGAGACGATAACCGCGACCACGTTGCTCAACGCCGGCGCCGATATCCTTGTCCTGCGCCATCCCCAGGCGGTTGAGAACGTCAGGAAAGCTATCGACCAGTTGATAGCTTAGTAGAATAACTGCGAAGGAGAATAACGATGGCGCTTAGCGGCCTTGAAATCTATAAGCTACTTCCTAAAACAAACTGTAAAGAATGTGGCCAGCCTACCTGCCTGGCCTTTGCGATGAAGTTAGCCGCCAAGGGGGCGGAATTGTCCGCCTGCCCCCACGTTTCTGAAGAGTCTAAAGCGGCGCTGGAGTCTGCCGGCGCGCCGCCCATACGTCTCGTCGCCATCGGCTCCGGCGACCAGAAGTTCGAAGTTGGCAACGAGACGGTTATGTACCGTCACGAAAAGACTTTCTATCATCAGCCCGGTATCCTCGTGCGTGTCAAGGACACGCAGGCAGCCGATGCAGTCGTGGTAACGGTGCAGCAGGTCCAAAACTATTCCGTCGAGCGTGTTGGCATCAATATTACTTTGAACGGTATCGCTGTTGAGAACGCCTCCGGCAACGCTCAGACGTTTGCCAAGTGTGTGGAGCTTGTGAGGTCGAAGACTGACATGCCGCTCGTCCTGATGTCTCAGGACCCCGCAGCTATGGAGGCGGCGCTCGCGGCGGCCGGCGATTCCCAGCCGCTGATTTACTCCGCTACCGCCGAAAACTGGGAGGCGATGGCTGGTCTCGCCAAGAAGTTCAAGGCTCCACTGGCTGTATACGCCGCCGATGGTCTGGGTGGACTGGCTAACCTGACCGACCAGATCACCAAGGCCGGCGTTGCCGATCTGGTCCTCGATCCTTCGGCGGCGAACGTCAACAGCACCCTCGCGTCGTTGGTGCAGGTGCGCCGTCACGCGCTGCGGAAGAACTTCCGTCCGCTTGGTTACCCGGTCATTACTTTCCCGTCGCGCCTGGCGAGTACGACGGAGGAAGAGACAGTTATCGCCGCGCAGCACATCGCCAGGTATTCCGGCGTCGTCGTGCTCGATAATTTCGATCCCACCCTGATCTATCCGCTGCTGACGCTGCGGCAAAACATCTACACTGACCCGCAGAAGCCGATTCAGGTGAAGCCAGACATTTACACCTTCGGCGACCCTGGCGACAAGTCGCCGCTGTTGATCACGACTAACTTCTCACTGACCTACTTCACCGTGGCCGGCGAGATCGAGGCCAGTGGCATTCCCACCTGGCTGCTGATCGCCGATTCTGAAGGAATGTCTGTTCTCACCGCCTGGGCGGCCGGCAAGTTCGACGCCGAGAAAATCGCGAAGACCGTGAAGACCTCCGGCATCGCCGACAAGATCGGTCACCGTAAGCTGGTTCTCCCAGGGTTTGTCGCCGGCATGTCTGGCGAGGTCGAGGAGGAGCTGCCAGGCTGGAAGATCGCCGTTGGCCCACGGGAGGCGGTAGACATATCTCCCTATCTCAAGGGAGTCTGGAGTCCCGACTAGGCGGTGACATTATGAGCGATTTGGGAGTGAAGGCAAAACGTGACGGGCAATGTATCATCGTCTTCAAGCCCTCGGGCAAGATAATCGAGGTCGAACAGGGTACGTTGCTGCTCGATGCTGCCAGGCGCGCCGGCGTCGAGGTAATAACACCCTGTGGCGGCTTCGGGCGCTGTGGTCGCTGCAAGGTTCAGGTCGAAATGGGCGAGGTGGCTCGTCGCCAGAGCGCCCACCTCACCCAGGCTGAGATCGATAAAGGCAGCGCCCTCGCGTGTATGACCGTGGTGAAGGGCGATGCGATTGTCTATGTAGAGCCTAAAGAGAAAGTTAAGCTGGCTCCCCCACTCGAAACGGCCGCGGAGAAAATCGCCCTTCCTATCGCCTGCGAGTGGCAGCGAAATCCCAGGATTCGCAAATACTATCTCGAGGTCGAGCCTCCAACGTTGGCCGACGCAACCAATGACCTCGACAGGCTGCGCCGCGAGCTGAAGCTTCAACACGGTGTCGAGAAAGTCTCCGTTTCATTGCCGGTGGTCAAAAACCTTGCAACGGCGTTGCGCCAGGACGGATGGAAGGTTACGACGGCTCTCGAGTATGACGGCGATGACCAGCAAGCTCGTCTGATCGGCGTGCTCAGCGGCGACAGATCCAGCACCTCCTGGGGCGTGGCCGTCGATATCGGCACCACCACGGTCGTCGTGTATCTGGTCGATCTGCTGACCAGCAAAGTGGTCGATGCAGCTACCGCTTACAACGGCCAGATTAATGCCGGCGACGATGTTATCTCCCGCATCATCTATTCCCAGCGTGGCGATGGGTTGGCTCAGTTGCAGGGCATGGTTGTCAAGACGATCAACGATCTCCTTATCGAGCTTGGCGGAAGGAACCGCGTCAAGTTGCCCGAGATCAACGAGATGGTGGTCGCCGGCAACACCACGATGACGCATCTGTTCCTGGGGATTAATGCCAAGTACATCCGCGAAGAGCCGTACGTCCCCGTCACTACCCATCCACCGGTGGTTCGTGCCGCGGAACTGGGCGTCAGAATCAATCACGAAGCCGGGGTTTACGCCTTCCCCAGTGTCGGTAGCTACGTAGGAGGCGATATCGTCGCCGGGGTGCTCAGCTCGGCAATGTTCCAGACAGACAAATTGACCCTGTTCATCGACGTCGGCACGAACGGAGAGATCGTGCTTGGCAGCGCCGATTGGTTGATGACCTGCGCCTGCTCGGCGGGCCCGGCCTTCGAAGGCGCCGGCGTGAGGGATGGGATGCGCGCGATTCCAGGCGCTATCGAGGAGATCTGGATCAACACCGAGAGCTTCGAGCCGACCTATCGCGTTATGGGCAATCTCCCTCCCCAGGGTATCTGCGGCTCGGGGTTGCTCTCTGCCCTCGCCGAGTTGTTCGTGTCTGGTGTGATCGATAAGGGCGGAAGAATACGTCGCGAGCTTGGCACGCCAAGGGTCCGAGTGGGCGAGCACGGTGCCGAGTACGTCGTCGCGTGGGCCTCTGAAACGCAGGACGAACACGATATCGTCCTTACCGAGGCCGATATCAACAACCTGATTCGTGCCAAAGCCGCTATCTACGCCGGCTTTTCCGTGCTGGTAAACAGCGTCGGACTCACGATGGCCGATGTGGAGCAGATCTATATTGCCGGTGGCTTCGGACGACATATCAATATCGAAAAGGCAATCCAGATCGGTCTACTGCCGGACATGCCGTGGGACCGGTTCAAATACCTGGGGAATACCTCGGCCCTTGGCGCTTACACAGCGCTGGTTTGCCAGGACATGCGGAGTGTGGCCGACGAAATCGCCGCCAAAATGACCTATCTGGAGCTGTCGGCCGACAATTCATTTATGAACGAGTATACTTCAGCGCTCTTCCTGCCGCACACGGACATGACAGCTTTCCCAACTGTCGCCGATCTGCTAGAGAATACCAGGGAGAAGCTGGTGCTTACCAGAGGGAGCAGCGTCGTTTAGCTTCTGTTTCTCTTTGCACCGGGCGTGACTGGACATCGCACCGGGCGTGACTGGAAAGGAGTCAACTGTGCCGATCACTATCGCCGTCGCCGGCAAGGGCGGGACAGGAAAGACAACCATCGCGGGGCTTCTCATCAGATATCTTAGGGAGAAGAACCTCGGCAACGTTCTCGCGATCGACGCCGACCCAAGCTCGAACCTCAACGCGGTGCTCGGGCTCGATCTGGACGGTACGGTCGGAGACGTCAGAGAGGAGATGCTTAGCAAAGTCGGCGCGGGGGCGCTGACGCCGGGCATCCCGAAACAAGACTACCTTGAATATAGAATCAATCAGGTGCTTGTCGAAAGCACTGGAATCGATCTATTGGCGATGGGCCGTCCTGAAGGCCAGGGTTGCTATTGCGCCGCCAACAATATGCTGCGCACGCTGATTGACCGGCTCGGCCGAGAGTACCGCTACGTGGTCATCGACAACGAAGCCGGCCTGGAGCATCTCAGTCGGAGGACGACGCGAGACGTCGATATACTGCTCCTCGTCACCGACCCGACCATGCGTGGGCTCACGGCGGCGGCAAGGGTAATCGAGCTGGTCGACGAACTGAAGACGGGTGTGGGGCACTCCTACTTAGTGGTCAACCGAGCCGAGGGGGCCCTGCCGAGCGCTTTCGTCGAGGCCGTTCAGAAGCTGAACGTCGAGTTCGTCGGGACGGTACCGCGCGACGAGGCGCTCGCGGCAATGGACGCGGAGGGGCGTCCGCTGGTCGAAATCCCCGATGGCTCCCCGGTTTACGAAGCCGTCAAGATGATCGCGCAGAAGATGGGCATCTAGCGTGCCCAGGGGACAGTGATTGTCCCGCTGAGCGGGAGCTAGGGGGAAGCTCCCTGATGGTCAGGTCACATAACAAGCAGCGGCAGGCTGCGATAGGAGGTTGGAAAGGAATGATTGTTGTTGGAGAGCGCATCCACATCATCTCTCCGAAGGTGAAGGCCGCGATAGAGTCTCGCGAAACCCAGGCCATCCAGGCACTAGCCTTAAACCAGGTCGGGGCCGGGTCTCATTATCTAGACCTCAACATCGGTCCATCCAAGAAGAGCGGTGCTGAGGTGATGGAGTGGATCGTCGACGCGGTCCAGCAGGTCACGGATTTGCCCTTGTCGCTTGATACCACCAACGCGGCAGCTATGGAAGCCGGGCTCAAGAAGGTTGCGCGGCGGGCGATGGTAAACTCGGCATCGGCCGAGCAAGTGCGTTTGAATAATATGATGCCACTGGCAGCGAAGTATGGTGCCGAGCTGATCGCGCTAACTATGACCGAGCAAGGAATTCCTGGCACCGCCGATGGCCGCGCATCGGTAGCCCTCGACCTTATCACCGCGGCGGCGGAGCACGGCATTGGCAGCGACATGTTGTATCTGGATCCATTGGTGCTCCCAGTATCGGCCGATCAGGCAGGCGTCAGGGAGACCATCGAGGCTATTCGAGTGTTCAAGCAGTTGGCCGAACCCGCTCCGAAGACGATAGTCGGTTTGAGCAACGTCTCTAACGGAGCGCCCAACGAGAACCGTGGCCTGATCAACCGCGTGTTCATGGTGATGTGCCTGGGTGCGGGCCTCGACTCGGCCATCGTGGACCCACTTGACAAGGAGCTGATCGAGTGGGCCGCAATCGTGGAGAACAGAGACAGCAGCAGCGCACGGAACAACATACTCATCGCCCTCTACGATAGCGTGGCCAATATGGAGGAGTTCGACCGCTCGATCGTCGATATGAACGATCCCGAGCAGCGGGACGTCTACAAGACCATACAGATACTGAACAACGAGATCATCTACGCCCACTCGTACCTGAAGGTGTAGCTTATATCTCAGGCGATCGATTCAGGGGCACGAGATCTGTGTCTGGCTTCTGATCTAAGCCGACTGAAACCTCATAGCGGCGACCACGCGGTCGCCGGAATATCGTAGGGGCGACCGGCCGGTCGTCCCTACGGTAGAGAAATCAATCGCCCATCGCTCAACCCGCTCGCCAGATTTATCAACGAGGCGTGTACGAGCGCATCAGGGAAGTTGCCGAGAAACTGGTGCGTCTTCGGGTCTATCGCCTCCGAATACAGGCTGACGTGATTCCCCAAGTCGATCATCCTGGCGAAAATCTGCTCCGCTTCGTGCGCCTGCCCGGCTCCAATGTAGTATTGGCCGAGCCAGAAAGAACACGAGGGAAACCCGCTTCCATTCTCGCCTCGGGCGACGCTTTTTCTCCCGAATCTGCGCAGCACCACGCTCTTGCCCAGGTTCTGTACGATTTGCTCGACCGTCGATATCATCTTAGGATGCTCGAAAGGAATGAAGCCGTAAAGCGGAAACACGAGGGCGCTGGCATCCAACTCGTCGCCGCCGAAGTATCGTGTGAAGCTTCGGAGTCGGTCGCTCCAGCCCTTCTCCATAACCACTTTAAAGATCGACTCCCGCGCGTCTTTCCACCTCTGGATGTCGCCTCGCAGCTCGATACTATCGGCCAGCGCCATCGCGGCGTCGAGCCCCACGGCGCACATCACCTTGGAGTATATGTACTGGCGAGGCTCATCTGTATCGTTCGTCCTGCCGTGGTCGGGCTGCTGCCAGTGGCGAACGATAAAATCTGCGAGCGGCTCCACCAATTGCTGTACGTCTGGGGGGATGCTGCCCGTCCTTTGCCGGTAGACTGCCCAGCAACGCAGCACCTCGCCATATGGCGCCAAATAGAGCTTGCGCGCGGCCTCGCTGCCGATATGGATCGGGCCTGTCCTGCGATACCCCTCCAGGTTCGATAGCTCTCGCTCCTGCGGTATAAGTTCGCTATTCAGTCCACGGACGACTGAAAGGCTCCCCGCGTGTTGATCCCAGCCGCTCTTCAGCGACAGCACGAAATGCTCCACTTCATCCATTGGCCAGCCAGCGTTCATCATCGCCTCCAGGACCAGCGCCGCGTCACGGATCCACGCTAATCGATAGTCGTGGTTCTCTGAGTTGCCTTTTCCGAGGGGCAAAGATGTGGTCAGCGCGCGTATCATCGTCCCGTTTTCGCTGTACTGCATCAGCTTCATTAATAATGCTGATCGCATCACGTGGTCACGCCAGCCCCCATTATATTGGCAACGACTCACCCAGTCACGCCAGTAATGCTGCGTCTGGTTTAACTTTTCCAGCGAGTGATAATCCGTGATCCCCTGCGGCTCCGCCTCACCGAAGATCAGCACGACCGGGCGTAAGTCGCCGCCTCTCACGCTCAGGCGAGCCGTGGCGGTGTCATCACGAACGGTGAAGTCGAGCGCTGGAGCCGAGAGCGCCAGTTGCTGTGTCGGACTGTAGGCCACCGGGCCGTTCACGCGTTCCTCGATTTTCGGCGCGATTCGGGCGTAGTCGAACCGTGGCTGGAGAATCACGTCGAGCTCCATTTGCCCGCGGACGCCGCAGACCACTCGGTGTATCTCCGTCCGCTCTCCCTGCGGCTTATCAGCGAGCATCGGAAAGAAATCGATGATTTCGGCCTCACCTGAGCCATCCTCTGTCCTAAACGTGGTTACGAGAATATTAGTGTTGAATATGTATCTTTGCGCTGATTTGTAGGCGCTGGAAGGACGGATAGCAAAGCACCCGCCTTTCTTGGTATCCAGGATAGCGGCAAACGTCGATGGGGAATCGAAACGCGGCAAGCAGCACCAGTCTATCGAACCATCTCTGGCCACCAGAGCGCCCGTGAACGAGTTGCCGATAACGCCGTAGTCGCTGATCGGCTTATAGCCAGCGACGACGCTCACTGGCTCCAGGGTCGTGATGCGCTCGCCGGTCATAGGCGCCTGCTCCTTATGTCCAGCCACGAACTTATCCATCGATGTCTCCTCCTTACAGCGGCTTTCGTTAGCGTTTATTGGTCGCCCCTCTGGCAGGGCGTCCTGCAGCGGAAGGACGCCCCTACGATGACGTGAGCCCGTCGCCCCTACGACAAACGCCAGGTCGCGAAATACTATCGCAAAATGCCTTAGAATACAGGATGACGAGAGTCCCCAGGTCCATCATCCTGCCGAAGATCTGCTCCGCTTCGTGCGCCTGCCCGGCTCCGACTTTGCCCGCGATCCTCACAGCGATTTATGGGCAGCAAAACAAATCGTTAAGATGCAAATACCGTGCCAACCGTGTGCGGTGAGGGGATGGTTCAGGAGAGCATTACCCTGGCACAGCATTTGCATTTGTTAGGTTGCGATGCGTTACGGGCCTTACACGATACGTATCACTCCCATCATGATCGCGGCTATCGCGGCGGCGGTTGCCGTGGTGGGTGTGACCATAGCCGTCTACTTTTTCGGAGCGTTCTTATCTGCTCCGGCGTGTGTGAACGACCCTAATACCTCATCCGTCGTCCCGATCGGCCCTGACGGCCGACCGGCGAACTACCTGCACACCTGCGGCAGCCGTATCTATGACGCACGGGGCAGGGAAGCGAGGATCACCGGTATCAACTGGTTTGGTATGGAAACCGAGACGGCCGCGCCGCATGGCCTCTGGCTGAGAAGTTACAAGTCTATGCTCGATCAAATAGTCGTCCTCGGCTATAACGCCGTCAGGCTCCCGTACAGCAATGAAGCACTCGATCCTGGTCGATTGCCCCAGGGGATAAGCTACGACCGAAATCCAGACCTCCAGGGCCTGACGAGCCTGGAAGTGATGGATAAGCTGGTAGCCGGAGCCAGGGAGAGGGGGCTCAAAGTGATCCTCGATCGTCATCGTCCCACGTCTCAAGGGCAATCTTCCTTGTGGTATACGACTGAGATTACAGAGGAACGCTGGATTCAGGACTGGAGAATGCTGGCCCAGCGCTACTTTGGCGACGATACAGTCATAGGGGCAGATCTGCACAACGAGCCTAAGGGAGAGGCCACATGGGGCAGTGGTGATCTAGCGACTGATTGGCGCCTGGCCGCCGAAAGAGCCGGGAACGCGATTCTCGAGGTGAATCCGAATCTCCTGATCTTTGTCCAGGGTGTCGATCGTATGGAGAACGATTACTACTGGTGGGGTGGCAATCTGGCGGGAGTGTCCAGAAATCCCGTCAGGCTGCAGGTACCAAATCGGCTTGTTTACGCCCCCCACGATTACGGTCCTGACGTCTTCTTGCAAGGATGGTTCTATGACCCTGCCTTTCCCAGGAATCTGCCTCAGGTTTGGGATAAGTACTGGGGATACATTCACAAGCGCGGCATTGCGCCGGTCGTCGTGGGCGAGTTCGGCGGGCGCTCGGTAGGGAGCGATGCCGAGGGGCTATGGCAGCAGGCGCTGCTCAGCTATCTCCAGCAAAACCGCATCGGCTTCTTCAATTGGACGCTGAATCCTAATTCGTCGGACACGGGCGGATTGCTTGAAGACGACTGGCTGACCGTCGTCCAGGAGAAACAGGATCTGTACCAGCGATACCTTGCTCCATTGATCGGTAGCACAGGTCCCCCGAAGGCGTCAGCTAACAAGTTCCACGTCCTGTATCATCCAGCGGAGATCCGGGATGAAACCAACACTATCGGCATCCGCCTCCAGATCGTTAACGACAATCCGGCTCCGATCCCCTATTCCCGTCTGGAGGTGCGCTACTGGTACACTGCCGGACAATTGCGAGGACGTAGCCAGGAGTTGAATGTGGACTACGCCTCGATGGGCGAGCCTTATGTAAAGGGCAGGTTCGTTCCCACTTCCATCGGCGGACAGGATTACTATCTGAGCATCACTTTCGACGAGAAAGCCGGTACGCTCGATCCCTACAGCTCTTCATCTGAAATGATCATGCGCATTCATAAGTCCGACTGGAGCACCTACGATCAGACCAACGATTACAGCTACGCGCCCTTCACGGAGTTCCAGCAATGGGAGCGCGTCACACTCTATTTCGATGGCCAACTGATCTGGGGGGCACAGCCATGAGGCCGCGTGAAACACGAGTCCTTCTGCGGAAGGACGGAGGCACGGCGTGGTTGATAGTGTTGTGGTCCCTTGCGAGACCCTTGAGAGTGTTTGGCCTGATCACGTCCATATCGATCCTCACTTCGTTCGCTAATCCCCTCGTCGCTGCCTCGCAATCCACTTCTTTCTCGTCTCAATATCGATCCGTATCCTCCGCGGACAAGCTAGCTCCTGGCCCATCAGGCGACGATTGTCGCTTGGATCCGGCTTTGCCACAGCTCGTTGAACCGCCTGACGTCGGCCAGGCTGACTATCTGCACACTTGCGGCAACCGCGTATACGACCGCGAGGGTCGCGCGTTCAACGTCGTCGGCATAAACTGGTTTGGCCTTGAGACGGCGGCCTTCGCCCCGCGTGGCCTGGTGAAGCGCAATTGGAAGGATATCCTCAACGAGATTGCCCGCAACGGATACAACACCATTCGCCTCCCTTTCAGCAACGAGGCGCTGGAACCCAGACCTTTCCAGCGGGCGATCAACTACGACCTGAATCCTGACTTGTGGGGACTTTCGACCCTCGAACTGATGGATAGGATAATCGAAGGGGCCGGCGCACGTGGATTGAGGATCATCCTCGACAGACATCGTCCCACGAGCAACGAGCAGAGCCCGCTCTGGTACTCCCAGGCCGTCAGCGAACAGCGTTGGATCGACGACTGGACGATGCTGGCGCTGCGCTACCTCGGCGACGATACTGTCGTCGCCGTTGACCTGCACAACGAGCCTCACGGTGACGCGACCTGGGGAACCGGCGATCCGTACACCGATTGGCGTCTGGCGGCGCAGAGGGCCGGCGATGCCGTCCTCGCCGTCAACCCCTACCTTCTCATCTTCGTACAGGGCATCGCCGATTATGAGGGGGATTTCTTCTGGTGGGGCGCCCAGCTTCGCCCGGCCGCAAGATTTCCGGTAGTTCTGAGCGTGCCCAATCGGCTGGTCTACAGCCCCCGCGACTATGGACCCGAAGTCTACGATCAGGCTTATTTCCACGATCCGACCTTCCCGGCAAACCTGCGGGGCATCTGGGATTCCCGCTGGGGATATCTGCACGCCGAGGGGACGGCCCCCGTGGTTCTCGGCGAGTTCGACGGGCCTTCGTTGGGCGACGACATCAGCGGCATCTGGCAGCGGACGCTGCTTCGCTATCTCTTCGCCAACCGAATAGGCTTCGTCGTCTGGCCTCTCGACCGCGACGTGTGGGACCAACCTGGACGCCTCGGTGGGCTGTGGTCCGTCTTCACCAGGGAACAGCACAACCTGGCCAAGAGCTTCTTGTTGCATCCCGATCTCAACGGCTTCCAAGACACCATCGTCAAGAACAACGGCCGGTGGTCAAAACGGTAGTCTACCGGCCGAACTGCTTCTCCAGTTGCGCCTGACTCAAGTGCACCATGATGGGGCCACCGTGTGGGCAGACGGAGGGGATAGATGTGGCTTCGAGCTGGAGCAACAGCTCGCGCATCTCCAGGAGGGTCAGCGCCTGGCCCGCTTTTATCGCTCCTTTGCAGGCCATCGTCGCCAGCAAGGACTCTTGCCAGTCGCCCGCGGCGCCATCTTCGGCGGCCTGCTCGATCATTTCTGCTATCGATTCCTCCAGATTGCCCACCCGCCCGACCGCGGACGGTATCCCTCGGACCAGGAAAGACCCCTCGCCAAACCGCTCAATGGCGAAACCGAGGTCCGAAAGCTCTTCGAGCCGCGCCTCGAGCGTTTCGACCTGGCTCGCCGCAAGCTCGATCACCACGGGGTCGAGAAGGAGCTGTGAGGCGCCGTGTTTCTGGACCCGTTCTTTGCCCAGGCGATCGAAAAGCACGCGCTCGTGCGCGCGATGCTGGTCCACCAGGTACATTCCGCTCGGCCCCTCGGTGATAATGAACGTGCCCGCCATCTGTCCGATCACCCGCAAGATCGTCGGCTCGCGCTCAGCTTCTTCCGTAACCGAGGCGTCGAGAACGGGCGGTTCGGTGGCACCTGAGCCTGCCGGCGTGCCTGCTGCAGAGAGAGGTAGGGCGATCGCCACAGGCCTCTGGTCTATCAACTCGAGACGGCTATGGAGGCTGGGCAGCGAGATATCCGGCTGGCTGGTGAGCGCGTGCAGCGAGATGCTCTCGGCCAGCGCGCACCTTATCGCGTTCTGAACGCTGAAAAAGACCTCGCGATCTCTGAGGAAACGGACTTCGCTTTTGGAAGGATGGACGTTTACATCCACCTCGTCTGGCCGCACCTCGATGTTGACCACAGCGACCGCGTGTCGATCTTCCGGAAGGAGCGGACGGCAGGCATCTTCCACGGCGAATGCGAGCGCCCGGCTTTGCACCCAGCGACGATTCACGAAGAAAGACAGGCAATTGCGGTTCGACCGTGAAACGCCCGGTCCCCCGACGAACCCCCAGACCTTGACGCCTGACCTCCGCTCGTCGTCGGAATGAATCTCGACCATCGCGTCCGCCGTCGTCACTCCATAGACCTTCACCAACGCCGAGAACAGGCTGCCATCGCCCACCGACTGGAAGAGCATGCGTCCGTCTGTGATCAGCGTGAAGCGAATCTCAGGATAGGCCAGCGCAAACTGCGAGACAAGATGGCTGATGTTGCCGGCCTCGGTTCCCGCCGACTTGACGTACTTCAGCCTCGCGGGGATATTCTTGAACAGGTTCTGCGCGGCAACCGCCGTCCCCACCGGACAGCCCCGCCTGCCTTTTTCGACCACCGCCGTGTTTTCGATGGTCACAAACGTGCCGACTTCATCGCTTGCCTGGCGGGTCACGATCGTAACCCGCGCCACGGCGGCGATGCTTGGCAGCGCCTCACCACGGAAACCGAGGGTCTCAATCCTCGTCAAATCGTCGGCGCTTTCGATCTTGCTCGTCGCGTGCCGCTGGAAGCACATCTCGGCCCCTTCCGTGCTCATGCCCCAGCCGTTATCCACCACGCGTATCGATTGGAGCCCTCCCCCGCGCACTTCGACGCGTATGTCGGTTGCGCCGGCGTCGATGGCATTCTCGACCAGCTCCTTGACTACTGATGATGGCCGCTCCACCACCTCGCCGGCCGCGATCTTGTTCGCCACGTCGAGGTCGAGCACCTTGATTGGCCTCGGATGCTGCATTTCCCCCCACCTGATCTCGAATCCGTGCCATAATTCTACAATACCCACTTTCAAATAGTCCAATCGGCAAATAGTCCAATCGGATGGCCGAAAACCTTGCGTCGGATCGGTCCCAATGATATTATGAATCAAGCCCGATGCTGTGACGAAACTGTGGTGAGGTTGCGAGAGCTATGGAAGAAATAAGCGCGCTGATCATCGTGGATCTTCAGAGCGACTTCTGCCCGGGGGGGAGCCTCGGGGTTCCCGAAGGCGACCAGGTCGTTCCGGTGGCGAACGAGTATATCAGACGTTTCCATGCCGCTGGCCTGCTAATCTACGCTACCCGCGACTGGCATCCGGCGGTAACCAAGCACTTCAAACAGTATGGCGGCGTATGGCCCCCCCACTGTGTCCAGGGAACGCGTGGTGCCGAATTCCACCCAGACCTGAGACTCCCCGAAGACGCGATCGTCGTTTCCAAAGGCATGGACCCCAACCTGGACAGCTATTCGGCTTTCCAGGCCTACGAGGCTGACGGCACCGAATTGGAGGCATCCCTTCGCCGCCGTGGCATCGAGCACATCTTCGTCGGCGGCCTGGCAACCGATTACTGCGTGAGATGGACCGCCCTCGACGCCATGCGCGCTGGCCTCCGCGTTACTGCCCTGATCGACGCCTCCCTCGGCGTCAACCTGCAAATCCACGATTCAGAGCGAGCGATCAAAGACATAGTGTCAGCCGGCGCGACCTTGGCGACGCTAAACCAGGTTTTGCTGTCGACCACGAAAGTGCCAGGCTAAGCCTGACGTTGACGCTCTGGCTGATGCCTGCCCCGCGCTATTTCTCTTGTCTTCCAGGAAAGTGGGTAGCACTATATTGATCAATAACATCGAGTGGACATGCAGCTTTTTACGTGCTACTATACATACTGCAATGCGAAACTGTTGGGTTCGACTACCTCGCCCGGAGAGGGACACGTCTATGCGCAAGAGATCATTACAACCTATGTTTAGCGATACAACCTGTGTTTAGCGACAAAGTCGTGACCACGACCGAGCTGGTCCGCCGAGTCAGAGAGAGATAACCAAGAGCGCGCTGCGTCAACCCGTGACCATTCACCGAGCTGAAGGAGACCTCGCTATGGTAAGGCGGTCCGACGTGGCAGACATGATCGCGGCTACAGAAGCATCAGAGACCTTGCTGGATTTCGTAAAGGGCCTTGTCCGGCTTCTAAAGGCCAAGAACGAGCCCCTGGACGACTGGGAGTGACTTCGGGTTTTCAGCACTGACGACGTTGCCGATCTCTTGGATGAGTACGCCAGCGCCATCGAGCAGGCGATGGCCGGGCAGGCGGATTTGAGCCGTGTGAGTGACATACTCTATGAATGGCAGGAAAGCGCTCGGGCGATGAAGCACCAGCCATTCTTGGCTGAGCTTGCAATCTCACAGGACCTGGTCTCCGAAGAGGAAGCGAAACGGTTGTCGGCCGAGGATCTGCGGCTTCGCCTTAATGCTGCCATCGCTGGGAACCACGGTGACAGGTAGAACGTCCGCTTTCCCATTGCTGAGTCCGCCATCGTCGTAGGCTGGTATTTACTCCCTGTGTGCCTGAAGTGCCCGAGTCGCGCGTGATTGGACGAGTATGGCCAGGCGCATCCCAACCGCTACGCAAACGTGCTACGAGCACGTCACAATGACCCCTCGGCAACAGATCGCCCGTCGAGTTTTCCCGTTGCGAGGCAGAATTTTCCGAGGGCTATGGGAATACGAAGTCACGGGAAGCGAAAGGCTGTTCTACCTAATGCAGGCTCAACCAAAGCGACTCGGACCGGCATCTATTCGACCGACTCACGTAAATCTTCTCTTGTGTAGCCGAAGTGCCGCAGCACGTCATCGAGTGTATGCCGTTTGCCCGTAGCGGTGAGCATACGAGAGGTGGCCAGTACGATATCCAGCAAGTCTTCCTCGATCCGCTCGATCTCGTCGATCTCATCCGGGCGATCCATCCCAACCACCGCCGCAACGGGCTTGTTGTTGCGAATGAGAATCTGCTCGTGTCCCTTGCCTTTTGCTGCTTCGCGCGCTAATTTTGAGACACCGCGCTTCGTCGCCTCGCTAATCGAGATTAGTTTGCGATATCAACTCTGGGCACGGTTACCTCCTAATCCAAGCATTACCTAGCTGGAATTGCGCCTCCCTACCTTCTTCTGCAATTCAAACAGCTTCGTGATCGCCTCCAGCGGCGACATCGAGACTACGTCGAGGGACTTGAGCTCTTCGAGGACCGGGTCGGGGCCGCCGAACATCGCCAGTTGCAGGGGCTCGACGCGGGTCTCTTTGGGCACCACTGGGGCGTTGCCCTGCGATCCAGACTCCAGGTCCTTCAATACCTCTTCCGCCCGGCGGATGACTGCTTTGGGAATGCCGGCGAGCTTCGCCACGTGAATGCCGTAGCTGCGGTCCGCCCCGCCAGGCACGACCCTGTGCAGGAACACCACCCGGCCGCCTTCCTCCAGCACGTCGACGCGATAGTTCTTCACCCTCGGCAGAATCCCCTCCATCGCCGTTAGCTCGTGATAGTGTGTGGCGAAGATCGTCTTGCAGCCCAGCTTCGGATGGTTGTGGATGTATTCCACGATCGCCTGGGCGACCGCCATCCCATCGTAAGTGCTCGTACCCCGCCCGACCTCATCGAGGATCACCAGACTGCGCGGTGTCGCGTTATTGAGGATATTCGCCCCCTCCGACATCTCGACCAGGAAAGTGCTCTGGCCCATCGTTATGTCGTGTTGCGCACCAACGCGCGTGAAGATTCGGTCCACCAGCCCGATCGTGGCCGCCTCCGCCGGCACAAAGCTGCCGAGCTGAGCCATCAGGACGATCTGCGCCACCATGAGGCCGTAAGTGGACTTGCCAGCCATGTTCGGACCCGTGAGAATGATGATTTGCGAATCACCGTTGCTCAGGTGGACTTCGTTGGGGACAAACTGCTCGCCTTCGAGCATCAGTTCGACGACCGGATGGCGGCCGCCCACGATCTTTATCTTGTCACCTGTGCTTAGCTCCGGACAAACGTAGTTGTTTTGAACGGCAACCTCGGCCAGAGAGACGAAGACGTCGGTGTGGGCCAGCGTCGCGGCGGTGGTCGTGATCCGCTGCGCGGCGGCTCCGATCTGCTCGCAAACTTGCTTGAAAATCCTCGTCTCCAGCTCGACGATTCTCTCCTGCGCGCCCAGGATAAAGGCTTCCTTCTCCTTGAGAGCCGGCGTGATAAAGCGTTCGGCTCCCACCAGCGTTTGCTTCCTGATGTAGCCGAAGCATCGCTCCAGGTGCTCGTGTACGGTCTTGCAGGCGCAAGCCGCCATCTCTGTGGCATTGAGGAGTGCGGACCGCCTCAAACTCTCGTTCATGGGCTGTTCGAGGTTGGGGTTGGAGATCTCTATGTAGTACCCGAACACGCGGTTGTACCCGACCTTCAGGGACTTGATACCGGTCTTCTCTCGTTCCTCTGCCTCCAGCCGCGCCACCCATTGACGCGCATCTTTGGACGTCGCGCGCAGATTGTCCAGCTCATCGGAGAAGCCTGCGGCGATCACCCCCCCATCCGCCAGCGAATTAGGCGGGTCGGCGACAGCAGCTTGCGCCACCAGCTCGACAATCTCTTCGCAAGGATCGAGCCGGTGCGCCAACCAGGCGATTCTCGTCGAGTACCGGTCCCCATTGGCGCATTCCCGCTTCATCCCACTGTCGTCAGTCGCGCCTATCGCGTTTTCCCCAGTTGCGATCTGCTCTTTCCTGGCAACCGCTTTCGATCTCTCCTGAGAGCCGATCCCGCTGTTCTCGGACAGCGCCTTTTGCATCTCCGGGACTACCACCAGACTGCCCCGCAGCGCCACCAGGTCGCGCGGCGTGGCCACCCCCTGGCTGACCCTCGTGATGATTCGCTCCATGTCGCCTACCCTGTCAAGTTGCGCCACGATCCTCGCGCGCAGCGCCGTGTCCCCGACAAACTCCCGCACCGCGTCCTGGCGAGCCCTCAGCCGAGTGATATCCAGCAGCGGCTGATTAACCCATCTGCGCAGAAGGCGACCTCCCATCGGTGTACGTGTGCGGTCCAACACCCACAACAGGGACCCCCTGGTGGAGCCAGTGCGCGAGGTTTGTACCAGCTCTAGATTATGGCGCGTCGCCATATCCAGCACCATAAAGGAGTCGGTGGAATAAGTATTGAGGCGCTGGAGCTGGCCGAGAGCGGCTTTCTGCGTCTCTTCTAAATATTGAAGGATCGCCCCCGCGGCGCGAATCGCCAGCGGCAGGTTCACGCATCCGAATCCCTCGAGAGAGACCACGCCGAAATGCTCCTGGATGGTCTGCCGGCAGTGCTCGATATCGAAGTGCCAGGCGTCGTAGTGTGTTAGGTGGGTCGAAGCGTGGTCAAGGATGTCGGCGCCCTGGAGCCGAGCTCTTTTCTGCGGGTCCTCCTTTGGCACCAGGCATTCCGCGGGTCGGAGTCGTTCTATCTCCTGAGCGACAAGCTGAGGCACATCGTTTCCTGCCAGTTGAGTGGTAGAAAACTCTCCTGTGGTGATGTCGACGAAGGCTATCCCAGCCTTGAAGCCGTCTACCACGACTCCAGCCAGAAAGTTGTTGGCTTTGTTGTCGAGCATATGCGGTTCCACGACGGTCCCCGGTGTAACCACGCGGACAACTTCACGCTCCACCAGCCCCTTCGTCGTCGCCGGATCGCTCACCTGCTCGACGATGGCGACCTTGTGGCCCTTCGCGATCAGCTTTGCCAGATGGCCTTCCACTGAGTGGTAAGGGATGCCGGCGAGCGGCACGCGCTGCCCTTTGCCCATCTCTCGCGAGGTGAGGACGATATCCAGGTCGGATGATACTATCTTCGCGTCGTCGTCGAAGGTCTCGTAGAAATCGCCGAGGCGAAAGAAGACGATGGCATCCGGATACTGCCGCTTGATGGCGAGGTATTGGCGTCTGATCGGCGTCACAGTTAGCTCCGAGCCTGTGGTAGATTTCCGTCAGCAATTCTACCATAAACCTTCGCCGGATTTCAGGAAGAAACGAACCCCAGCCGCAGCCCTTTGATGCTGACGGTTGGGGTTCAAAAGGATTACGGGCGACAGCAACCCGAACAGAATACGGTGAAAGGCGGCCTACCTCAGCGAGGCGACGTAGGCTACCACAGCGTCGAGTTGAGCATCGCTGATCTGGCTGGCACTGAAGGCTGGCATGGCGCCGGAGCCCTGCCTAATCACTCTCCTGACGACATCTGGCGAGGCGCCTTTGATTGCTGGCCCTACTCCTCGATCACCACCGGGATGGCACGCGTTGCAATTCTGTTGGAACACCGTGCGGCCTGTCTCTAAGTCGGCAGCCGCTGGCGTCGCACCTTCTGTCTTAGCCGCCGGTGTCGCCGCCGTTGGCGCGGCCGGGGTTGCGGCTGCCTTCGGTGCGGCTGCTGGTGTTGCCGCTGCCGGCTTGGGCGTAGCTGCCGCCGGTTTAGGCGTAGCCGCCGCCGGTTTAGGCGTAGCTGCCGCCGGCTTCGGTGTAGCTGCCGCCGGCTTCGGCGTAGCTGCCGCTGGTGGTGATGCGGCTGGTTTAGGCGTAGCTGCCGCCGGCTTAGGCGCTGTCGTCGGCGTCGGCGTCGGCGTTGGCGCACAGGCCACTGCCACGAGCACCACAAGTAGCGCAATCGCAAGAATCGCTAACCTCATCTTTGGAATCATTCACAAACCTCCTTCCGAAAGATCTATGCAGCTAAACTCGTGGCCGGCTATATTGTAACCCGTTTGCCCTGCTCGTACCACCATCTCAAACTGCAGGAAAGACGGGAACAATTCGCCGGCCGAGGCCACTGCCAAAAGGCACACTAGTCTGCGTGGCTTGGCGCCCTAAGCCAACATAAGCCGAATTACGCGTCAAGGCACAAAAAAAGCTGCGTACTGCACCCCTTGGACGATAAACAATCGTCCTTAACTGCAAGAGTCGTGCCACAGGCTGGCAGCCATTGCGCTGCAAATCTGCTTTTCGATATCCTGATGGCGCCCGGTCGCTGTCGGACAAAGCCTAGGCAGAGCCTCGCGGTTCTGCCTAGGATCAGTCCCCTGCAAAACTTATCTTATTATAACCATTGAGAGGCTCTAACGCAAGGCCTTTATATTGGCAATGGCGCGTCGGCGAGAAAAAAACGGTCGGAGGATTGACACCATCCAAAGTCTGGCTGATTCTAATGAGCCATTTAAGCGGTCCTCATCATCTGAGCCAGCTATTGAATTGCGTCAACCCTCCGACCTTAGTCGTCGAGTTCTTCCGAAAAACGCTCTAAGCGCGAACCGTAGCCTTTTCCAGCAGATAGGCGTGAATCGAGGCGGCTGCTCTTTTGCCAGCGCCCATCGCCGAGATAACGGTGGCCGCTCCGGTCACGGCGTCTCCGCCTGCCCAGACGCCAGGCATAGTGGTCGCGCCAGTTTCGGCATCAGCGATGATCGTCCCATGCCTGCTGGTCTGGAGCGCGGGCGTCGATTGTGGCACCAGAGGATTCGGGCTCGTGCCGATGGCCACGATCACCATATCGGTTTCCAGTACAAACTCAGACCCCTGCCTCGGAACCGGTCTGCGCCTTCCGCTGGCATCGGGCTCACCAAGGGCCATCTCCTGACATTCCAGACCGACGACCCACCCTTTTTCGTTCCCCAGCACCCTGGTCGGCGCCGTCAGCAGTTTGAGCTTGATTCCTTCCTCTTTGGCGTGCTCGAGTTCCTCGTGGCGGGCAGGAATCTCGGCCTCGGAGCGTCGATAAACGATGGTGACCTCCTCGGCTCCCAGACGACGGGAGACTCTCGCCGCGTCCATCGCCACGTTGCCAGCTCCTACCACCGCCACATGCCTGCCGAGCTTTAATGGTGTGTCATACTCGGGGAACTGATAGGCATTCATCAAATTGACGCGAACCAGAAACTCGTTGGCAGAGAACACACCGTTGAGATTCTCCCCCGGGACGCCCATAAATGTCGGCAGCCCGGCGCCTGTGCCAAGGAAAACGGCGTCAAAACCGTCGGCGAACATCTCGGAGACATCGTATGTTTTGCCAACAATCCAGTTTGTCCTTATCTCGACACCCAGGCTGCGGACATAATCGATCTCAGCCTGCGTGACGTCTCGTGGAAGCCGGAACGGCGGAATGCCATAGGATAGCACCCCACCCGGCATATGCAAGGCCTCGAACACGACGACCGTGTGTCCCAGTCGCGCAAGGTCCGCGGCCGCAGTCAAGCCGGCCGGCCCAGAGCCCACGATTGCCACCTTGTGCCCGGTTGGCGCCGCTATCTCAGGAACCGTCACTCCGTTCTTCCGCTCCCAGTCTGCCACGAAGCGCTCAAGGCGGCCGACGGCCACTGGCAACCCTTTCTTCGTCAGGATGCACTGTACCTCGCACTGCGTCTCCTGGGGACAAACTCGACCACAGATCGCGGGGAGATTGTTCCTGCTCTTCAATGCTTTGATCGAGTTTGGCAGGTCGCCGTCGCGCAGATACTTCACGAATTGCGGGATTTCAACTCCAACAGGGCAACCATCTCGGCAGGTCGGCTTTTTGCATTGGATGCACCTGGACGCCTCAAGCACGGCTTGCTCCATCGAGTATCCCAACGCGACTTCGTCAAAGTTCTCGGCCCTCTTATCGGAATCCTGCACAGGCATAGATTGTCGTTCCACTTTGGGCGGCATCGTATTTGCTCCTCCTACAGTTGTTTACTAGTGCGCCACGTAGCCATCATCAGGGGTGAGCTCTATTCAAACAGGCACGGCTACAGGCTAACTGCCTCCATGTTATGCGCTCTTGCAAGCCTCGCACTGGTACTTCTCGAGCGCGGCCTTCTCTTGCGGCTGGTAAACTGTCAGCCTGGCCATCAATTCATCCCAGTTCACCTTGTGCGCGTCGAAGTCTGGCCCGTGTACGCACACGAACTTTGCCTCCTCGCCCACGGTCACGCGACAACCACCGCACATTCCGGTACCGTCAACCATAATCGGATTAAGGCTTACTATTGTCTCCACGCCCAGCGATTCCGTGATCTTGGACACTGCCCGCATCATAATCACTGGCCCGATGGCTACCACGAGATCAACTTTGCGTCCGTCGGTCAACACGTCCTTCAACGCATCGATCACCATCCCCTGGCGTCCTCTCGATCCATCGTCAGTGGTAATGCACACCTCATCCGCAACTTCTTGCACTCTGTCTACCCAGAGCAGCAGACTCTCATTACGGGCGCCGGCGACGGCAACTATCTTATTCCCAGCCTCTTTAAGGGCACGGGCGATCGGGAACATCGCCGCCATTCCGAAACCGCCACCAACGCAAACAACTGTACCATATTTCTTGATCTCGGTTGGCAGGCCAAGTGGTCCAACAACGTCCTGCAAAGCGTCGCCCGCGTTCAGATCTGACATCTTTCGCGACGTTTTACCGATCGCCTGAACGATAATGGTTATGGTTCCATTGCCTGGGTCGCGGTCAGCAATCGTTAATGGGATTCGCTCGCCCTTCTCGTCGACTCTGATCATCACGAATTGCCCCGCCTTGGCCTTTCGCGCTATCTGTGGGGCCTGAACTTTGAATAGCTTGCTGTTCGGGGTCAGAATGCTCGTCTCTACGATTGGAAACACTAAATAAACCTCCTGTTGTTTGCGACCGTTCGATCCCGTTGCGCAGGATTACGATACACTGTTACTTACGGTACTGCCCATATTGAGGGTCGAATGCCGCGTTTGAATGACAAAGGGAAACAAAGGGACTTCACCCCAAGCTGATGTAGTTATATGCCATTGCGCGGAGTGGAGCGGAAGTCGAGGGCAGGTAGCTACGCTGAGAATCAACGCTGGAGCAACGCCCCATCCAGAGTAAACCGTGCCGAGCGGATGAGTTCCCAAAGCATTTCGCACGATGTAATTCGGTGGCTTCCTTGCTGTCCCCCGTGACCCCGTCGTCTCAGGTATTACACTAACTACGATGCGTTGAACCGATCTCGCTAACCAAACGCTGTTTCGCCGCCTTCAGCGCCGTCGATATCCTCTGGC
>JACPRP010000056.1 GCA_016189905.1 Chloroflexota bacterium
ACCGCGCACAATCCGGTGACGAAGGACCTTGTGCCCGTTTGGCGAAGATACAACGGCTTCTACAACACGATAAGCAAGGCGGCCAAGCGAGACATGCCGGATAAGAACTACATTGGCGCCATCTATAACTCGATCGACGTGGCGAGTTATCCGTATTCTGAGGCCAAGGACGAATACCTGCTGTTCCTCGGCAGGATGTCAAAAGACAAAGGACCCCATATCGCAATCCAAGTGGCTAAGAAGCTCGGCAGGAAGCTCATAATGGCGGCGAAGATCGGCGCTGAAGATGTTGAACATTACAGGAATGTCGTCAAGCCGATGATCGACGGTCGTCTGATCGAATACGTCGGTGAGGTCGATGCATCAACCAAGAAGGAGCTTTGTTCTAAGGCCGCCGGCCTCCTCTTCCCCATCATCTGGAACGAGCCATTCGGACTTGCGCCGGTAGAGGCTATGGCCTGCGGCACCCCAGTTGTTTCATTCAAGAACGGGGCGGCCCCCGAAATCGTCGTTTCAGGCAAGACCGGCTTTCTCGTCGATGATGCTGACGAGATGGTCCAGGCTGTGCGTGATCTGGATAAGATCAATCCCCTCGACTGTCGCAAACACGTGGTGCGCAATTTCGATGCCCCACGGCTGGCGGATGATTACCTTGCAGCCTACCAGTTCATTCTAGATCGCGTCTCCCGAGGCAAACAGTACGAAAGGGTACGTTTTGCTGGGAAAAGATGACTATTGTCTCCTCGTTTGGCAAGGTCTAGAATGGTGCGAAACTAAACTGTACGCCAAGGTAGTCGAGAAATATGATCGCAAGTCTCTACTTCAACTGGGTGGACGTGGGCGTGGCCCTCGTGGTGGTGGCCTTCATAGCGATAGGTGCCCGCCAGGGGCTTGTCAGGCAGGCGATACTTGTCGGCGCTGTTTACATCGCCACGGTCCTCGCGGCGCAATACCAGTTGCCTGTGGCTGATGCTCTCGAGCAATTTGCGCCAGAAAGCGATCCCTTTGCCCGGTCGTTCACGGCCTTTGCATTGCTCTTCTTTGTTTCCCTCGTCGCCTTGAACTGGCTTAGTTACGCCACTTACGGCAATACTCGTCTCCCGTTTCTTCGTGTAGCGGATTCAACCGGTGGAGCGGCGCTTGGTCTACTTAGTGGCTGGCTAGTGGCATGTTTGATCGTGTTCATCGTGACTTATGGGCTTCGCGCGGACTGGGCCAGCGTCGATCCAACGCTCTCGGTGGCTCGGTACCAAATGAGCCGCTCGTTTATCGTCCCTGTGATCTACGCGTATCTCCCCGTGTTTGCCTCGGTGCTCTACCCCTCGCTCCCAGACGGCTTACCCTCGCTTTTCGCATTCTAACAGGAAAATGACAGCCAATCGAGAATCGGCTATAATTTCATTTGGGTAGATACAATGTTCATTGGCTGTATGGGAGTTTTGTGAGACAGAGAACGCTCGATACACTCGAATTGGCGAAAATCCTCGATAGGCTCGCCCAATACACATCGTTTTCGGCCAGCCGGGAGCTGGCCCTTTCTTTGACGCCCTCAACCGAGCGCGATGAAGTCTCGCGGCTGCAGCGGGAGACCGTCGAAGGTCGCCGCTTGCTTCAGCTTAAGCCGAATGCTTCGCTGGGGGGCGCGAGAGACGTAAGGGACATGGCTCGCCGAGCATCTCTAGGCGGCGTGCTCGAGCCGATGGAACTGCTGGACGTGCTCTCGACGTTGACGTGTGCCCGGAGCGTGCGGGCTATGCTGGTTCGCCTGCGAATTCAGTTGCCATTGCTTGGCGCTATCGCTGAGTCGATAACGGTGCAAGAGGCGCTTGAACGCGAGATTTCACGGTGTATCACGCTCAAGTGCGAGGTATCGGATGACGCGACCCCGATACTGCGCCGTCTGCGCGCCGAGGTTAAGGTTGCCCACCTGCGGCTGGTGGACCGCCTCGACGATATGGTCAATTCGACAGGACTGCGCCACCTCATTCAAGAGCCTATTGTGACCCAGCGAGAGGGCCGGTACGTCATTCCGATCAAAGCCGACTTCAAAGGTCAGATCAAAGGCATAGTCCACGACCAGTCCGCCAGCGGTGCGACCGTTTTTGTCGAGCCGCTGGAAGCGGTGGATCTCAACAACCGCTGGCGCGAGTTACAGCTAGAGGAGCAGCGTGAGGTGCAGCGCATACTTCGCGCGCTCTCGGCGGCCGTCGGTGCTGCCGTCGAGGATCTGGATCGTTCTGTCGATGCATTAGCCGACATCGACCTGGCGCTCGCCAGAGCCAGGTACGCCGAGCATCTAGATGCTACCTCTCCGCGCCTTATCCACGAAGAGTCCGACGGTGCCCGTTCGGATGGCCCGGGTCACACCCCCTTATGTCTGGACTTCATAAGGGCTCGCCATCCGCTTCTCGGCGAGAATGTGGTGCCCATCTCGGTTCATCTGGGCGGTGACTTCTTCGTGCTCGTCATCACGGGCCCTAACACCGGTGGGAAAACCGTTGCGCTGAAAACGGTTGGCTTGCTGACGCTGATGGCGCAGTGTGGCCTGCAGATTCCAGTGGATCAGGGATCCAGCCTGCGCGTTTTCCGCAATGTGTTTGCGGATATCGGCGATGAACAGAGCATCGAACAAAGCCTGTCCACGTTCTCATCCCACATGACCCAGGTGATGGAAGTGCTCGGGGCGGCTGATGATGATTCCCTGGTGCTGCTTGACGAATTGGGGGCAGGCACGGACCCGACAGAGGGATCTGCGCTGGCGCGGGCAATACTGCAGTATCTCGTCAGTCGGAGCATTCCGACCATCGGCACTACCCACTACTCGGAGCTCAAAGCGTACGCCCACGGGACGCCAGGCGTCCAGAATGCCAGCGTGGAGTTTGACCCCGTTACGCTGGCGCCCACGTATCGCCTGGCTATCGGTCTGCCTGGGCGTAGCAATGCCATCGCCATTGCTAAGCGGCTGGGATTGCCCGAAGAAGTCACCGATTCGGCAATCACGCTGCTCGATTCCGTCGAGACCAAGGCCGATAGGCTGCTTGCCCAGATACAGGGCGAGCGCGATAGGATCGCCGGCGAGCGTCGCGACGTCGAGCGATTGCGGGGTGAGCTTGACGCCTTGAAAAAGCAGTTAGAGGATCAGCTTCAGGCGATTGAGCAGGAACGTCAGACGATGATGGATCAGACCTGGAGACAGATCGAGAGCGAGGCGGCGGCGATTCGAGCCCGTCTAGCGGCGGCTATGGAAGTGCGTTCGCAGAAGCCAGACCGGACAAAGCTCGTGATGGCTTTGAACGAAGTAAAAGAGGTGCAAAAGGCCGCTGAGGTGAAGATCGCCGAGCGAGCACCCTCACAAACACAAGCCCAGTTGATAGCCTCGCCGCTGAAGCTGCGCGTGGGAGACTATGTTTTGGTCAAGAGCCTGGGCCTCCACGGAGAGGTTGTATCCCTGCCTGATACTCGCGGTGAGGTTGAAGTGCATCTGGGAAGCTTCAAATTAAAGATCAGGGCGCGCGACCTGGAGCCATCGCGGGCGGCTCCCTCACCTGCCGGCTTTGGTGCGGCACGTTCAGAGATCCATCTGGTCGATCGCAGCGCCCCGCCACGAGAAATCGAGGTTCGTGGTTGGCGTGTGGAGCAAGTGTTGCCGGTGCTAGAGAACTTCATCAACGAGGCGTGCCTCGCGGGTATGCCTGAGGTGCGGGTGATTCACGGCAAGGGCACCGGCGTGCTCCGCCGGGTTGTGCGCGAGCAGTTGGTGCAGAATCCCCTCGTAAAGTCATTTAGGACGGCCGAGCTCAAGGATGGGGGCGAGGGCGTAACAGTGGTGGAGTTGGCAGTCTAGCCATCAGGCGGCTTTGCGGTGTAATATCGGCTATGATATATTTCACTCAGGCACACATATTGCGATAAATAACGATAAAGAGCGTGGAGAGGGGAAAATGCCCAAAGGTATCGAAATCATTATACAGATCACTGTGGCCCTGCTCGGCGCTTATGTTACGGCGTTATGGTTTAGCCTGGTCGTCTGGACTTTTCGTGATATTCAGAAAAGAACCAGAGACGTAATCGTTCAAGTCCTGGCGACCCTTCTGGTGCTGCTTTTCAACCTGCCTGGGTTGCTGCTTTATTCAGTTCTTCGTCCGCCTGAAACACTTGCCGAGGCCTATGCCCGCTCGTTGGAGGAGGAGTCGCTGATACAGGACATTGAGGAGCGGCAAGCTTGCCCTAACTGCAAACATCGCGTCGAGCCAGATTTCATAATATGTCCATCTTGTAAGACGGTGCTGAAGAACGTCTGCTCCAACTGCAGCCGTCTGCTGTACCTTGGATGGAACGCCTGCCCGTACTGCGGAAAGGACAAGGAACAGTCAGGGAATTGAAGTTATCTAATGGCTGTGGGTGATCGGTTCGCCAACGGTGTGGACCTTGAGGAAATTGGTGCGCCCGGCCACGCCGATCGGCACCCCGGCGGTGATGACGATGCTATCGCCCTCGCGGGCGATTCCTGTCCCCAGAGCGACCTCGACGGCGCTTTGTATCAGCTCGTCGGTGTTCCGATACTCCTTCCGGAGCGGTGACTGAACGCCCCACGTCAACGCCAGGCGGACACGTGTCTTCTCGTTAGGCGTCGCCACGAGAATGGGGGTC
The DNA here is from genome assembly GCA_016189905.1 of Chloroflexota bacterium. Taxonomy (GTDB): domain Bacteria; phylum Chloroflexota; class UBA6077; order FW602-bin22; family JACPRP01; genus JACPRP01. The sequence continues at coordinate 4,651 of JACPRP010000056.1, forward strand.
TTGGGCCGATACTTGGCTATCATCCTGGCGGTGAAACCGGAGGCAGTCATCGTCACGATGGCACGGGCGCCGAGTTCGTGCGCGATCTCGACGGTAGCCTGGCTGATGGCGTCAGTTATGCTGGCCGCCGGGGTTGGCCTCGGCTCCTGCATCAGGTGCGCGAAGGGAAGCGCTTGCTCTGCCTCAACAGCTATCTTCGCCATCGTACGCACCGACGCCACCGGATATCTTCCGATCGCCGTTTCTCCGCTGAGCATCGCCGCGTCTGTGCCGTCGAGGATCGCGTTCGCGATATCGCTGGCCTCTGCCCTTGTCGGACGGGGATTCTCGATCATCGAATTGAGCATCTGCGTGGCGGTTATCACCGGCTTGCCGGCCAGGTTGCACTTGTGGATAATCGATTTCTGCACCAGCGGCACCTGCTCGAGCGGTATCTCGACGCCAAGGTCTCCTCTCGCAACCATCACGCCATCGACCGCTTCGACGATGCTATCGATATCGCTGATGGCTTCATGCTTCTCGATCTTGGCGATTATCGGCGCATCTGAGCCCAGTGATGTTAGCAGCTTGCGCGCCTCTTTAACGTCGTCGGCGGTGCGCACAAAGCTGAGCGCCACGAAATCGACCCCCTGTTTGACGCCGTAAGCCATGTCCTGACGGTCTTTATCGGTTATCGTCGGCACGCTGATCGTCACATCGGGAATATTGATGCCTTTGTGCGCACCCAATGGCCCGCCCACTACGACCCGGCAAGCAGTCTCCCCCGGATGGACCTCTTCGACCACAAGCTCGATGAGCCCGTCCTCGATCAGTATTCTATTGCCTGGCCTGACATCCTTGCTCAGGTCTGCGCCCAATACCGAGACTTCACGGGCGTCGCCGGCAACAGGGCGAACGGTCAGGACCACGGTCTGTCCAGGTGAAAGGAACGCCTGCCCCCCTTTGATCGGACCGATGCGGACGCGAGGCCCCTGGAGATCTTGCAGCACGGCGATGGTCTGGCCCTGCTCCATGGCGAGACGGCGGACCGATGATATATAGGCAGCCTGAGTTGTGCGATCTCCATGGGAAAAATTGATGCGGGCGACGTCCATCCCCGACATAATCATCTCACGCAAGACGTCGTCACTTTTTGAAGCAGGACCGATGGTGCAAACTATCTTGGTGCGCCGCATAGGCTGCTACCTGTAATAATAGAGTATCCCCGCCGACGTCACGACCCAGAGCACGACGTCAAGCAGCAAAGGTCTGTCCTTCAGGATCATTTCCTCTGGCGTTCCTCCGGCGTTTTTCACATGGATAAGATATAGATAGCGAAACGCGCCGTAAAGGACGAATGGAATCGTGAGCATCATAGTGTTGTTCCGTGGCAGATTCTCGGCAGAAAAGGTGTAAAGCGAGTAAGCCATTATAGTCGTCGCCGTGACGATTCCGACCATCTGATCGAGCATCGCCGGACTGTATTCGTCGAGTATCCGACGATGTCTCGAAGCGCCATCGTTCAGCAAAATCAGCTCGTGGCGGCGCTTGCCCAGCGCGATCAGAAGTGAGCCAAGGACTGTGCAGACGTATAGCCAGGGGGAAATGGGCACGCTGATCGCGACAGCGCCAGCGACCGCGCGTATGACGAACCCGGCTGCGATAGCGAAAACGTCGATGAGCACGATGTGCTTCAGTCCGAAAGAGTAGGCCAGCATAAGCACCACGTAGGAGGCCACGGCTATGCCGAACTGGAAACTGGTGGCGAAGCTGAGCGGGACGGCGATTGTCAACAGAGTGAAGGTGGCGAAAACAGCCACCGCCGGCGGCAGCTTCCCGCTGGCCAGCGGCCTCGTGCTTTTTAGTGGATGCTTGCGGTCCTTCTCCAGATCGACAAGATCGTTCACGAGATAAATGGCGCTCGAAACGAGGCAGAACAAGATAAACGCGGCTACAGTGATGGCGATCATCTTCGGATCGCGCAGGTTCAGGGAGAAGATCAGTCCGAAGAAAAGCAAGGAGTTCTTGGTCCATTGCTTGGGCCGCATGGCGATGAGTAAGTATTTGAGGCTCAATGCAAAGGTTGCGGCTGCCTTCTCTGAGGCCATCGTTTTAGACATCGCAAATCCGCCTTCCGGGAAAGCTGGTTCGACTATACCGCATCGTGCGCGCCGATGTCAACTGTTGCAGCCTGCCTGCAGGCCCTCCGTTAGCGATAAGCCACACGTGCGGCTCGCCGGCGGCGCTAGCCCTGCGCTCGAGGCCCCGATGCAGCCGGTGGCCTTGCCACTGGCTGCATCGCCTGCCATTGCTTGCTCGCTATTGACAACATGATTCGCCTGTGGTATCGTAGCCACCGTGTAGTGCTGTGGCTGGAGCACTCTCGGTAGACTTTAGCCACATGCCGATGTGCTACACGACGCTGGCAGCGCCCAGCCCACGCCAACTGCCTTCGTTTCGAGAGATATCACGGCTCACCCTACGGCTCTCCAGTCGAGGCTGATTGGGGAGGTGTTGGCACCGCTGGATAATCAGTTGTTTGGACAGGGCAGTCTTCCTGTGGCGTGCCAAGCCCGAGACCGTGACGCTTGGCTACTGCCAGAAACAAACCCGACAGACACCAAGGCTTGTCGCCGGATTAGATGCCCGGATGGGGAAGCTCATCGAACGGGCAGTGCAATTTCGCTAGGTCAAAAAATAAACATTAACGAAATGGAGATGGGCATGAGCACGGATGGCGCCAGGGAGGCTAATTCCCGTATCATCTGCAGAGATCTGCGCGAATGGATCGAACGGTCCAAGGAATTGGGGCAGGTCAGGGTGGTTGAAGGGGCGACGTGGCAGGAAGATATCGGAATGGCGACCGGAGTCCTGCAACACACCGACAACGCACCCGCGGTGATCTTCGACAGCATTCCGGGCTATCCCCAGGGATACCGTGTGTTGGTCAACAGCTTCGGCTCGCTGCAACGGATCGCGCTGGCGCTGGGTCTGCCGGTGGAGTCGCCGGCCCAGGATCTCGTCAACGAATGGCGCACACGGCTGCATTCGCTGGAGCCGATTCCGCCTAAGTATGTCGACGACGGCCCTATCCTTGAGAACGTACACACGGGCGATGATATCGACGTTCTCGAGTTTCCAACCCCCAAGTGGCACGACGAGGATGGCGGGCGCTACCTCGGGACCGGTAGCATCGACATTACCGTCGACCCTGATGAGGGTTGGGTGAACTGTGGAACATATCGTGTGATGGTCCACGACAGCAACCGGGTGGGCTTCTACATCTCGCCAGGAAAGCAAGGGCGGATCCAGCGCCAGAAGTACTTCGATCGCAACGAGCCTTGCCCGGTGGTCGTCGTGACAGGTGTCGAGCCGGCTTTATACCTCGCTGGCTGCACCGAGATCGATTACGGCCTTAGCGAGCTAGCCTGGGCCGGAGGTGTCAAGGGGGCGCCATTGGAAGTGATTCGCGGCCGCGTGACGGGGCTGCCGATCCCGGCCAACGCCGAGATCGCGCTGGAGGGCTATGCCTATCCCGGGGAAGTGCTGCCTGAAGGTCCCTTCGGGGAGTGGACTGGTTACTACGCGAGCGCAAGCCGTAAGGAGCCTTTCATCCAGGTCAAGGCGGTGTATCACCGCAATAACCCGATCATCTACGGTGCCCCTCCCAGCAAGCCCCCCAACGAGCAAGCGCGATATCGCGCTTTCCTGCGTTCGGCGAATCTGCGGGAGGAATTGGAGAAGGCCGGCGTCCCGGACATTTCGGGTGTCTGGTGCCATCCGGTTGGCGGCAGCCGACTGCTCCTGGTCGTGAGCATCAAGCAGCGCTATCCCGGACACGCTCGCCAGGCAGGACACCTCGCCGCGATGTGCCACGCCGGGGCATACCTGGGTCGATACGTGATTGTGGTGGACGAAGATATCGACGCGACCGATTTGGAAGAAGTGATGTGGGCGGTGTGCACGCGGGCCGATCCGGCCGGGGCCATCGATATCATCAATCGAGCTTGGAGCGGGCCGCTCGATCCCGCCATCCCCAAGGGCAAGAAAGGCTTCAATTCTCGTGCGATCATCGATGCCTGCCGACCATACGAATGGAAAGACGAGTTTCCAATCGTCAACGAGCCAAGTCCCGAGATGAAGAAGCTGGCCAAGGAGCGGTGGGGATACCTGACCGCTAACTTGGCCACCTAGAACCTATCCGACTACCTGTACCTGGTTTTCCCATAGGCGCAAAGTGAGAGATTATCGATAAGTATTACGACCCAATAGCAGGAGTTCTACCAATGGCTTCTTTGAAAGATATGCGTGAACACCTCAAGCTGCTTGAGGAAAAGGGCAAGCTTATTCGCATCAAGCGTGAGATCAATAAGGACACTGAGCTGATGCCCTTTGTCCGCCTCTCGTTGCGCGGCTTGCCGGAGGAGGAACGGCCGGCCTTTCTCTTCGAAAACGTGGTCGACGTCAAGGGCCGCAAGTACGATATGCCCGTCGCCGTTGGCATCGTCGCCGGATCGAGCGAGATTTACGCCCTGGGCTTCGGCTGCGAGATCGGCGAGTTGCGCGAGAGATGGGCCTTTGCCCTGCGCAACCAGCTCGCGCCAAAACTGGTTTCGTCGGGCCCCGTTCAGGACGTCGTGATCACCGGTGATGATTTGCTCCAGGATGGCAACGGTATAGAGCGCATCCCCGTCCCGATCTCGACGCCCGGCTTCGACAATGCCCCTTATACCACGGCCACCCACTGGATGACCAGGGACCCCGAGACCGGCATCCGCAACGTGGGCAACTATCGCTCGATGTTGAAAGCCAAGGATCGCCTCGGCATCTTCGTGCATCCGACGCAGCACATCGCCATGCACTGGGATAAGACTCGCAAGCTCGGCAGACCCCTCGAGGCGGCGCTGGTTATGGGCGGCCCTCCGAGCATTGCGTATGCCGCGGTGACGAAGATACCCTTCGGCGTCGATGAGCTGGCGGTCTGTGGTGCGCTAATGGGGGAGCCGATGGAGGTAGTGAAATGCAAGACCATCGACATAGAGGTGCCAGCGCAGGCGGAAATCGTCATCGAAGGTGAGATGGATACGGAGTATGTCGAGCCCGAAGCTCCGTTCGGCGAGTTTTGCGGCTATGTGGGCGACCGTGTTCTCAATCCGTTCCTCAAGATAAAGTGCATCACCTTCCGCCGCGATGCCATTTATCACGCCATCACGAGTCAGATGCCCCCGAGCGAATCGAGCAAGATCAAGCAGATCGGACGGGAAGGCGTCTTTTATAAGTTCCTTAAGTACGATTGCAACATCCCAGGTCTGCTCAACGTGGCCTTCCACGAGTGCAGCGGTGGCAATGAGTTCATCGTCATTCAGATGAAGAAGCGTAACCCGTCGCAACCCTGGCAGGCGCTCAATGCGGCGGCCGCGTTCGATCCGACGCTCGGCAAAATCTTCGTCGTCGTCGACGAAGACATCGACCCCCGAGACCTCGAATCTGTCGTTTGGGCGATGAGTTTCAGGATGCAGCCGCATCGCGACACGAGCATCACGATGGGTAAGGCGGCGATGCTGGATCACTCGGCCGCGCCTCCAGGCACGCTCACCCACGAACAATTGGCCTTCCCGACGGTGCAAGGCACTTCGGCCCTCCTGATCGATGCGACCTGCAAGTGGCCGTATCCACCAGTTTCCTTGCCTAAGCGGGAGTTTATGGAGAGGGCGCTTGAGCTCTGGGAGGCCGAGGGTCTGCCTAAGCTGAAGCTGAGGGCCCCGTGGTATGGCTATGAGTTAGGCTATTGGTCTGCCGAGTTCGCGGAGGAGGCGGAGCTGGCGCTGAAAGGCGAATACTACCAGACCGGCGTCAAGCTCGCCGAGCGGAGACAGCGCGTGCGTTAAGAGCATTTTGCGAAAAGCTGAGCGGCGCGCTATAAATGTGGGGGCGAACGGAGTTCGCCCCCAAGCAGAACTGGGCCAACTTAACGCGAGATGCCATAACGTGACCCATAGCGCTTGCTCACTAGAACAGGTGGGTTGATTTTGAAACAAGAGCTTGCCGCAAATCTAGAATGTGACGTCCTGGTCATCGGCGCTGGTATCGCGGGCCTTACCGCCGCTATCGATGCCGCCGAGGCCGGGGCAAAAGTGACTGTGCTCTCCAAGGGACCGATCGCCAGTGATGGCGCGGCCTCCTGGATGGCAGGATGGGGATTTCAAACGGCTCTGTATCCACCCGACAGCCCGGAAGAGCACGCCAGGAACACCATCCAGGTTGGACAATATCTCAACAACCAGGAACTGGTGCTCGCCCTGACGAACGAGACGCAGCGCTGCCTTCACCGTCTGGCCCGTTGGGGCTTGCACTACAGGAAGGTAGGAGATAGATACTTTCAGGTCAGGCTTCCAGGCTCGACCCATCCGCGCGTCCCGCGACTGTCCCGCGAGGGGCTCGCCAACGGAATCGAGTATCGACGGGTTTATCCGCGGCAGCTTCGCAAGCTTGGCGTGAGAGCCCTGGGGAATCTGCAGGCCATCGAGCTGTTGAAGCGCAACGGGGCCGTAATGGGGGTAATCGCGCTGGATACCGTCAACGGTGCTTTTGTCGCCATCAGAGCCAAAGCGGTTGTGCTCTCCACTGGCGGGTTCATGGGCATGTATCGCTTCACCTCCACGAGCCCGACGCTGACCGGCGAAGGTCACGGTATGGCCTACCAGGCTGGCGCCCAATTCCAGGATATCGAATTCGCTGACTTCTACACGGGCTGCATCGTTTGGCCACCGTTTTTCGCGGGCGACCTGGACTGGGTGACTTCGCTCAGGTACGATCTAGCGGGCGTAGTCTATAACTCCCGTGGCGAGGACGTCGCGCGTTACAAGAAGGGTTCTGGCCTGGCTTTACCGGTCATATTCGAGAAGGAGATCAGGGCCGGGCGATGTTCGCCCCACGGCGGCCTCTATCTATCCTTTAAGCATCTCCCTGACAATCTCATCGACCATTACTTTTCCTCGATGGGACGCGCCCGCTGGATCCACGCGCTTGAGGAAATCGGTGTCGACATCCGTCGAGGGGCCCTTGAAATAAGACCGGCTCCATTGGAATCGATCGGCGGCTGCCGGGTCGACGCCAGGGCCAGGACCAATGTTCCCGGTCTCCTCGCGGCCGGTGAGATCACCGGCGGAGCCGAGGGCGCCTTTACACTGGCTGGTAATCCGATGTCATTCTATATGGCGATGGGTGCCATCGCCGGGCGCCAGGCCGCCGTTGTCGCCAAAGAAGTTGGCGCTATTCCTGACGATTTGCCAGACGTTCGCCCTATGATGGAGGATGCGGTCCGACCCCTCGAAAACGAGGGGAAGAACGGCGTTCCGGTGCTGCAAGTAAAGCGCGAGTTGCAAGAAATTCTCCATAATTACCTCCATTTGATGGGCAAAACGCAGACCGGCCTAGATGTGGCCCTACAGCGAATCCTGTCGATTCGAGACGACGCTGAGAAGTGGCAGGTGGCCACGAAGTCTCGCCGCCACAATAACGAATGGATGGAGGCGCTCGAAGTCAGGCATATGGTCACCGTCTGCGAGATGATGGCGCGCGCCGCACTGGCGCGTACGGAGAGTCGTGGCTTACACTATCGAGAGGACTATCCCGCGCCCTCGAACGATTGGCTCTGCAATCTGATCATCGAGCGCGATGGCGACGAGATGAAGATAAGCAGGGCCCCGGTATCCTTCTCGTTTGTCGAACCAGGCCAGCGATAAGAGGCGTTGGTCGAAAGGTGGATTTGTATTGAAGGAAGTGTTGGCTGCTAACCTGGAGTGCGAGGTCCTGGTGATCGGCGCGGGGGTCGCGGGTCTCACGGCCGCTATTCAGGCGGCGGAGGCCGGGGCGCGAGTAACCGTCATCGCGAAGGGACCGGTCGCCAGAGATGGAGCAGCTTCGTGGATGGCCGGCCCGGGTTTTCAGGTGGCGCTATATGAGCCCGACAGCCCGGAAGTGCATGCGCGCGATACCATAAAAGTGGGCCAGTATCTGAATAACCAGGCCCTCGTGCTTGCCCTGACGAATGAGATACCTCGATGCCTCGAGCGTCTGGACCGTTGGGGGATGCACTACCTGAAATCCGAGGGAAAGTACGTCCAGATCAGGTTGCCGGGCGAAACCTACCCGCGCGTGCCTCGTCTGTTGCGGCCCGGGCTCGCGGCAGGATTGGAGTACCGACGGGTGTTGCCCCGCCAGATCCGCCGTCGCGGCGTCAGAGCCCTGGGAAATCTTCAGGCGATCGAGCTTCTCAAACGCGATGGGGCGGTGATCGGCGTCCTTGCCCTGAATACCGTCGATGGCGTCTTCGTCGCCATCAGAGCCAGGGCTACTGTGCTCGCCACGGGCGGATTCATGGGGATGTACCGCTACACCACCACCAGCCCGACGCTCACCGGCGAAGGCCACGGTATGGCCTATCAGGCCGGCGTCCAGTTTCGCGATATCGAGTTCGCCGACTTCTACACGGGCAGCGTCATCTGGCCACCGTTATACGCTGGCGAGGTAGACTGGCTGACCTTGTTGCGATATGAGCTCGGCGGCAAGGTCTACAATTCTCGTGGTGAGGATTTCGCTCGCTATAAGAAGAGCTCAGGGCTTGCGCTGCCTGTCATATTCGAGCAAGAGATCAAGGCCGGGCGTTGCTCCCCCCACGGTGGTCTCTATCTGTCGTTCAAGCACCTGCCCGAGAACGTCATCGACGATTATTTTGAATCGATTGGGCGACAGCGCTGGATGAGGAACCTCGAGGATATCGGAATAGATATTCACCGGGATGCCCTCGAGCTGGCTCCGGCGCCAATGGAATCGATCGGCGGCTGCCGGGTCGATGAAAGGGGCCGGACAAACGTCCCTGGCCTTCTCGCGGCGGGCGAGATTTCTGGAGGAGCGGAGGGCGCCTTCACGCTCGCCGGCAACCCGGTGCCGCTTTATATGGCGATGGGGTCCATCGCCGGACAGGAGGCCGCTAGCGTTGCACGAGAAATGGGCGCAACGCCCGATGAGTTGCCAGATGTGCGACCTGCACTGGAAGCAGCGGTCAGGCCGCTTGGCAACGATTCAAAGGGGGCTATCCCAGCGCTGCAGGTTAAGCGTGAGCTTCAACACATCCTTCGCGCTCATCTGCGCCTTCTGGGGCGAACGCAGGCCGGCCTCGAATCGGCCGTTCAGAAGATCGTGGCGATTCGCGAAAATGTCGAGAGATGGCAGGTGAAGACCACGGCCAGGCGCCACAACAACGAATGGATGGAGGCGCTCGAAGCCAGGCACATGGTCACCGTTTGCGAGATGTTGGCGCGTGCCGCGCTGGCGCGCACGGAGAGTCGCGGCTTGCACTTTCGAGAGGACTATCCCGCGCCCTCGAACGATTGGCTCTGCAATCTGATCATCGAGCGCGATGGCGACGAGATGAAGATAGGCAAGGCGCCTATCTCGTATTCGTTCATACGTCCCGGAGAGCGCTAGAATAGAGAGTGTTCCAAAAACACTTGACAGGGGAAACAGAAGACGCATATTATGGGATAAGCTGGCCACGCCAGGCTAACGTTTATGTGGACCGCTTTGATTCATGTCTGGGCCTGGCTTTGGAGGGATTCCCCCGAAGGATAGTTTCCTAAACGATTTCCATGATCAGGAGAAAGGACGAGAGCATGGTCGCAGATACGCAAGAGCAGCGAGTTGTGAAGACCCTGTGTGGGATGTGTGGCATTCACTGTGGAATGACGGTGACGCTTGATAGTGCTGGAAATGTGATCGACTCCTCAGGGATGGTCGAGCACGTTATGAGCAAGGTTTGCGTTCGTGGGGCCACCCAGAGCGTCGCCGAGTTCTTGAATCACGAAGAACGTTTGCGTCAGCCGCTGCTGCGTGAAAACGGAAAGCTTGTGCCGATCTCGTGGGATCGGGCGATGGACGTTATGGTTCAAAAGCTCGCGGGGATCAAGGCGAAGCACGGACCAGATGCTCTCAGTCTCCTGTATGGGGACCCGGTAGGTCTGCGTGAAACCCGACACCTACCGCAATGGTTCGCACGGGCCTTTGGCACCTCGAACTGCGCCTCCGGCGCTGGGCTTTGCCATTATACGAATGAGATCGCGATGGAGCTTACCTTTGGGCATTTCGTTTTGCCCAGTTTGCGCGGCACGAAATGCATCGTGTTGTGGGGCACGAATCCGTTGGCTTCGGCGCACCCGATGGCCGAGATGATTCGCTTTTGTGTCAAAGACGACGCGAAGCTGATAGTGATCGATCCTCGGCGTACGGGCCTCGCGAAGCTGGCGACGGTGCATCTACCGATCATGCCGGGGACCGATGGCGCTCTGGCCCTAGCAATGCTCAACGTGATCATTAACGAAGGCCTGTACGACCGCGATTTTGTCCAGGAATGGACCGTCGGTTTCGATGATCTGAAGGCGGCGGTGCAGGAATGGTCGCCCGAAAGGGCCGCAGGCGTCTGTGGCGTGTCGGCGAATCTCATCGTCGAGGCGGCGCGCCTCTATGGCGGCAATAGGCCGTCTTCAATCGTCGAATACACAACTCCAGAGCACAATCCGAATGCGACGCAGACGGTGCGAGCGATATCGTGTCTGATAGCGATCACGGGGAACTTCGACGTCCCCGGCGGCAACACGTACGTCAGGGGCTTGGACATTCACGCCCCAGAGTTGCCCGAGCTATCGGCCGAGCGCCGAATCGGAGCGAAGGAATACCCGATCTTCTGTGAGATCTCTAAAGAGGCCCAGCCTGTGTCCTTCATCGACGCGCTGTTAGAGGAAGACCCGCCGCTCCGCGCGATGATCGTGCAGGGGGCGAACCCGATGGCCACGTGGCCTAACACGAACCGAACGAGGGAGGCCTTGAGCAGGCTGGAGTTCCTGGTGGTGATGGATCCGTTTATGTCCGAGACAGCGGAGTTGGCTCATCTGGTGTTGCCGGCGGCCTCGTTCCTGGAGAGAGTGGAGCTGGTGGATTACGGCTATTACCAGACCCTGCCATTGGCGAGCCTGACGATTCCTGTGCGGGAACCTGTCGGAGAGTCGTGGCCAGACTGGAAGCTCTGGCTCGAATTGGCGCAGCGCCTCGGGCTCGGGAGATACATGCCGTGGAAGGATATCGAGGAGGTCATTGCATTCCAGTTGGAGGGGACGGAGACGAATCTGGACCTGATCCGCGAGAATCCGCGCGGGCATTTCTATGCGAAGCGGGCCGTGAAGCGCTATCGCATCGAGAACTTCGCGACGCCGTCGGGAAAGTGCGAGCTTTATTCGCAGCGGATGGCGGACCACGGGTATTCCCCGGTGCCGACTTGGTCGGAGCCAGCGGAAAGCCCGGCCGGGAGCCCGCAACTGGCTCGCGAGTTTCCTTTCGTTTTTACGACCGGCGGGAGGCTGAGTAGCTTCACCCATTCGCAATTCCATAACAGTCCGAGCATGATGGCGGTCAACCCGAAGCCGCTGCTTGACATAAATGATGAGGATGCCGCGGCGCTTGGGATCGTTGATAGCGATCCGGTTGCGGTGGAGAGCCCGCGAGGGCGAATAGATGTGTACGCCAAGGTGACTCCGGACATAGTCAGAGGCGTTGTTCAGATAGCGCACGGTTGGCCAGGTAATGCCAACGCAAACCTGCTGGTGGATCACGAAAATCGATGCCCGATATCTGGCTATCCGCCGTATAAGGTGGGCCTGTGCAAGGTGACGAAGCGAAGCGAATGAACGAAGCCAGAGGGGAGAACCATAATGGCAGCTAACGGTAGCGTAAACAACGTGTTGTTTGTGGACCTGACTTCGGGCTCCACTAGGCGGGAACAATTGGGGCCCGAGGTGGTGCGTAAGTATATTGGAGGCTTCGGCGTCGCCGCGCGGCTCGCGTATGATCTGATCGGCCCTGACGTGGAGCCACTGTCTGCCGAGAATACGATAATCATTTCGGCTGGCGCCCTCGTGGGCACCGCCATTCCCGGCGCGAGCAAGATCACCGGCGTCACGCGATATCCGATGACGGGAGCGATCGCTCCCGCTAGCGCCGGTGGATCGTTCGGCTTCGCGATGAAGATGGCGGGCTATGACCACATTGTGATCACAGGCAAGGCGCCCGCTCCATCTTATCTGAAGATCGACGACCGCGTACAGGTGTGCAGTGGCGACGGGCTGTGGGGCAAGGATATCTTCGCAACGACGGATGCGCTGTACGATAAATATCCGTCTGGCAGCGTCATCGCCATCGGCGTGCCCGGCGAGCGGCAAGCCAAGATATCCTTCGCGATGGTGGACAAGGTGGCGCACTTCGGCCGTGGCGGTCTCGCCGCTGTCCTGGGCGCTAAGAACCTGAAAGCCATCGTCGCCGAGCCTGCCGATGGCCAGGCGGTTGGCGTTGCCGACCAAGAACGACTGATGAAAGTCGTCGATCGCGTTTTCCAGCGTATATTGACCAATCCCTTGCGACCCGGTTGGCTGAAAGACGGCGTTCGCATCGGCTGGCCTTCGTGGAGCAAAGGCGAGTTCTCTTACGCCAATTTCCGCAAATACTATACCCGTGAGGACGCGGCTAAGCTTTACGAGCCCGAACGGTGGCACGAGAGGATCGGGAAGCAAATCATCGCCTGCCCTTCGTGTCCTATCGCTGACAAGGGTATGTTCTGCGTGAAGTGCGGTGAGTTTGAGGGGCTGACGACTTACGCGTCCGAGTTGTTGCAGTCGCTGATTGGCTTTGGCGTGCAGTGCAACGTCGGGGCCGATTACAACAAGCTGCTCAAGCTTCACGATACGGCTACCCGCTATGGCCTCGACCTGTTCACCACTGCCTACATGTTCAACTGGATCGTCGAGCTGCACGAGCGTGGCATCATCTCTGACGACGAGCTTCATGGACTCGATCCTAAGATCGGATTCGACACGACTATGGAGCTCATGCGCCAGATCGCCGAACGCGAGGGGCTGGGCGCTATTCTCGCCGACGGCTGGAAGGATGCCATCGCCCGCATCGGCAGGGGCAGCGAACGATACGCTGTTCACATCAAGGGGATGGAACCATCGTATATGGATGCCAGGTTCAACTTCGGGACGGAGATCATCGGTGAGGTTGTGAATCCCCGGGGGGCGGTGGCCATCGCTTCTGAATCAACGACTATCATACCGGCGCGAACTTCAGACAAGATGTGGCGGCATTGTGAAAAAATTCATATGCCTGAAGATGCGAGGGATCGGGCCTTCCTCACCAAACGTATCTTCAACGTTGGGATTATCAACCGCTACAATGAGGACTGGTACTACGTCGCGGACGGCCTGGGCGTCTGCATGCGCCAGCAGATTATGGAGCAATACAGCTTCGGCAGAATGACCGATGCCTACGCCGCGGTCACAGGCTTCGACGTGACGCAGGACGAGTTGATTCAGGGCGGTGAGCGTATCTTTAATCTGCTCAAGGCGGCCAACGTGCGACTAGGGTTCGAGCGCAAGGATGATAAGTTTCCAGAGAGATGGTTCGAGCCTGCTCGCACCGAGGATGGCACGAAGGAAATGCCGCTGATGGACTACTACGAGACGGCGCCATATACACGCGAAGAGGTCGTAGAGCTTTTTGACGATTACTATCGGGAGCGCGGCTGGGATGTCGAGCGTGGCATTCCGACAGGCGCTAAGCTGGAGGAACTCGATCTTGGGGACGTTGCCGCCGACCTGACTTCGAGAGGAATTCTTTAGGCTCTAAAACGGGGGATGACTATGCAAACCGGCGTTCTACCAACTATGACGGTGAATCCGGAGACGTGTACCGGATGCCATATGTGTGTTATGATGTGCTCGCTCTCCAGAACCGGCGAGTTCAATGCCTCTCGCGCCCGCGTCGCTGTCCGCAAGCGGGGCGGGACGGTCCGGAAAGACGTGCCGTTCATTTGCCGTCAGTGCGCGGATGCTCCGTGCGCTGCGGCGTGCCCAATCGAGGCAATTTCGCGGGATTCCGCCACTAGCGCCGTGCTCGTCGATCACGACATCTGCAATCTTTGCGAGGCGTGCATCGCCGCTTGCCCCTATGATGCCATTTGGCTGCAGAAGGACAAGATCGTTATGTGTGATCTGTGCGGTGGCAAGCCCGTTTGCGTACGTTATTGCTCTTACGGCACGCTACAATATCCTATGGAAGAGGAAACGTACGACGATATCGAGGACGATGATCTATGAGCATTGAAGACCTCGCGAAAAGCAAGAGAAACGCTAAACCTAGAGAATCTGACGAGGCATCGGCCGGCGGTGAGAAGCTCGCCCACGTCAGGATTCGCAGGTTCGATCCTGAGCGCGATACTGAGCCTTACTATCAGGAATTCGACGGCATTCCCTTTGAGGCCAGGAGTGTCCTCGAGGTGCTCCACACGGTGTACGAGGAACACGACTCAAGCCTGGCTTTCCGCCGGCTGTGTACCCGTGGCTTCTGCGGCTCCTGTTTCGTGGTGGTGAACGGCGAGCCGGTGCTATCCTGCCAGTTTCCCGCACTCCCGTATATGACCATCGAACCCCATCCCAAGTTTCCCGTAATCCGCGATCTGGTCGTCGATCTGGAGCACCCTATCGACGCCGAATCAGAGGGAGCAGAGGTCTCCTCCAAAGCCCCTGCCCCAACCGCAGGTGGGAGGTAGACGGTAGCGTGGCCAGAATAGTAGAGATCGATTACCGCAAATGCGTCCACTGTCAGGACTGTATTGGGGTATGCCCGGTTGGCGTTTACAAGTTTGTCGGCAAGCGCGTCAGGGTGGTTGACCCCAAGAGCTGTCTCGGCCCAAGCTGCCAGATGTGCGCCGATGCCTGCTGGAAGATGGCTATCACCGTGGAATCAGGTAGTCCAGATCCTGCGCTCGCCACAGGCGCGGGGGCGGAAGGCCATTAGGAAGCCAGTGCGGCGACCTCGTAGTCAGTTGGAGAACGTTGGGAGGAAGTCAAACTGATGCGTGTCTACAATGTGAGATGCGGCCATGCGGCTGAGCACGACAGCGTCGCGCCGAGGTTCGCCCGCGCCCCCGAAAATGGCCTGAACGCGGGCCGCGCTTTTGCAGACTATTTGCCCGATGTGCGCAGGAAATACTATGAGGAAATGGGCTGGGACGAATCGGGAGTCCCTCGCCGCGAGACCCTGAAGAGACTCGGCCTGGAGCACATCGTGATACACCTGCCGAGCGTATATTGACATGGCTTCATCTCTATTCTATGCTATCGTGCGGGAACGACTCTATGCTAACGACTCTATGCTATCGTGATGCTATCGTGCGGGAACGACCATTTGCATTAAGTGGGCAATCGTTTGCCCGCGCTTCTGGCTGGAAGCAGACATATCAAAGGAATGCTTGAAAGGGGAGTCAGGTAATGAGTGAGCCAAGCGCAGGCTTTCCCTTCCGTTCTCTCGGGGAATGGGTTTCCTTCCTGGAGGATCAGGGTCAGCTATCGCGTAACCAACGTGAAATGAACCTTGTTGACGATTTCGGCTATGTATCCAAAATGATCGCTGAGAAGAACGGCCCGGCTATGCTCTACGAGAACGTTTGGGGCTATCCCGGATGGTGCGTGTTCACCGAAGGGCTGACTACGCTCCAGCGCCAGATGTGGTCGCTGGGCTTACCTGTTAAGGATCCGGTCGCTCACATTGCCAATGTTCTGCAAAACGGCAAGCCAATGAAGCCCGAGGTGGTCGGCGACGGACCCTGCAAAGAGGTCAAAATGTTCGGCGATGATATCGACATGACCGATTTGCCAATTCCTTACTGCGGTATGTACGAGAATCCCCCGTACATCGGAGCGGGCATCAGCATCATCAAGGACCTGGATAGCGACTGGCATAACATGGCGATTCGTCGATTCCAGTTGAAGGGGAAGCGAAGAATCTGTGAGCTCGTGCTAATGAATCAGCACGAGGGTCTGATCTTCAGCAAGTACGTCTGGGCCAAGAAGAATATTCCGATCGCGATAGTCATTGGCGCTGACCCGCTGTTCTATATGCTATCCCAGATGCCCGCTGCTAACGACGTCAGCGAGTGGGATTACTGGGGAGCCTTCACCGGCGAGCCACTGAAAGTGGTGAAGTGCGAAACGAATGATCTTTTCGTACCGGCTACCGCGGAGATCGTGATCGAAGGGATGATCGACTGGGAAGAGCGTGAGTTCGAGGGTCCGTTCAGCGAGTTCCCTGGCTATTACTCCGGCTGCTACTACACCCCGGTCGTTCGCGTACAGGCCGTGACGCGGCGCAGGAATCCAATGTTCTACTACCTTTATATGGGCCGTGAGCCAAGTGAAGGCCACAATATGTTCCACCTGATGTGCTCGGCAAATATGTTGACCCAGTTGAAGGCGCTGGTGCCGGCCGTAAAAGACGTCAACGTGCTGTCCACCTGGTCGTTTACCACGGCGGTGAGCGTCGATAAGAAGGCGCTCCGAACCGGTCTGGTCGAGAAGGTTGGAATGGCGATGAAGGCTGTCAAAGGTGGAATGACGGTGAAGAACCTTCTAATCTTTGACGACACCATCGACATCAGAAATCTGAACGAGATTATGTGGGCCTTTTCGGTTAAGTTCCAGCCGGCACGCGATATCGTTATCATTCCGAGAAGCATCACGACGCCACTGGACCCTTCAAGCCCTTCGTTGGGCTACGGGCCAGGCGTATCCTCAGTTGCTATCTACGATTGCACTGAGCCTGGGCCACCTTACGACGAGCCTTATCGGCGCCAGATAGCCCTGCCTCCGATAACGGACAAGGCGATTGACATCGTGAAAGAGCTCGGCATAGTCTGAGCAAGCAACGATTTTTGAGGAGGTACGTGTGGACATAATACCAGACCGCAATCACCCCTATCGCCAGGAGCTCTACCAGATATTGGAAGAGAGGGAATGGCTGGACAAGAACATCGACGAGATCATGAGCAAGTATGCCGCGCGCTGGATCGGAATCAAGAATAAGGCCGTGGTCGCCGTTGCCGATGACCCTGACGCCTTGAAGCAAGAGTTGGCAACCCAAGGCATAAACTGTCGCATGCTGTTCTTCGTGCCGACCTCGGTGCACAAACAGATCTGAGTGTGTCATAGGGTCCCCGACTCAAAATTGCTCCAGGCGAGGATCGCCCAAGCAAGCCTGCGCTTGATCTACGAGTAACCCGCCGGGCTGGAATGTGAGGAACATGTCAGCCCGGCGGGCTTCCCAACGGCCATAAAAGACGTGGTTTCAAGCCTCCGCCCTCGGACCACCGGCGAGATACAGGTGGTGCTCGATCCTTGTATGCCGTTCGTAGCGTTGGATCTTCGAGACCCAACCCCGTTTGTGCTGTGAGTACACCCCACACTGGCACATTACTTGCGGAAGTCTTCCAAAGACTGACGATAACCGCTGTAGACGCAGGTGTGAGGTGAACGATGGCTACCCAGAAAGCGCGTGGCGAGAATATACACCCGCTAGAGCTTCCTCCTGAAAAGCTCAGGAACTTGATGGACCCCGCCGCACTCGACTTCGATAATACACAATCGGTAGAACCGCTCGTCGGCACCACCGGGCAGGCGAGGGCGGTGGACGCGATTGACTTCGGTCTCAATATCAAGACTTACGGCTACAATTTATTTGTCGCCGGCCCCACTGGCACGGGAAGGAACACGACGATCAGAGCCTACGTCGAGAATGCCGCTAAGAACGGGTCAGTACCGCCCGATTGGTGTTACGTGTTCAACTTCAGAGACCCATACCGCCCATCGGCAATCAGCCTGCCTCCAGGACAAGGGGAGATGCTGGCGAAAGATATGGACGGTTTCCTGGAGACTGCCAAGCGCGAGATTCCGCGCGCTTTCGAAAGCGAGAACTACGAACAACGCAAGAGAGAGATACAGCGTGAATTGGATGCAAAGCGCGAAGCCATTTCGAACGAGCTGCAGCAGCACGCCCGCGAGCAGGGCTTTGCCATAGAGGCTACCCCTATCGGAATCGTTACCGTACCGGTGATCAATGGGAAGCCTCTGAGCCGAGAGGAGTTCGATTCCCTCCCTGAACAGGCCAAACGGGTGATCCAGGAGCGAAGTGAGAAAATTGAGGAGGAGATTCGCAACGCGTTGGCGCGAAGTCGGAAGCTAGAGAAAGACGCCAACGAGCGGATTCGTGACCTCGATAAAGAAGTTGCGCTTTTTGCCGTCGGCCATCTGCTTGAATTCTTAATGGAAAAGTACAGGGCCTTCCCGAAGGTTGAAGATTACTTGGCCCAGGTTCAGGAAGATATGATAGAGCACATCGACGACTTCCGTGCGCCGGAGAAAGAGGCGGTGCAGATACCCGGTCTCGATCATATTAAGCGTGATTCAACCTTCGATCGGTACAAGGTCAACGTCATCATTAACAACAAGGATGCCAGGGGTGCGCCAGTCATAGTCGAGCACAATCCGACCTACTACAACCTGTTCGGTCGGATCGATTACCGTGCGCGACTCGGTGCGCTCTTCACGGATTTCAACATGATCAAGCCAGGCGATATTCACCGCGCCAACGGCGGCTATCTGATTCTGCAGGCTCGCGACGTTCTTCTCAGTCTGCTCTCGTGGGACATGCTCAAGCGCACTCTGCGCAGCCGCGAGGCCCATATCGAGAATATCGGTGAGCAGTACAGCCCATTCCCTTCGGCGACGCTTCGTCCCGAGCCCATCCCCATCGACGTCAAAGTGATCATCGTCGGACAGCCGATGATCTACCATCTCCTGTACGATTACGATGATGATTTCCGCAAGCTATTCAAAGTGAGGGTCGATTTTGACACAGAGATGCCCCGCACTCCCGAGAACATACATAACTATGGTGCTTTCATCAGCGCTCGCTGCCGCGAAGCCGGACTGAAGCATTTCGACCGAACGGGGGTTGCGAAAGTGGTGGAATATGGCTCCCGCCTGCTGGAACACCAGGGCAAGCTATCGACGCGATTCCTGGACATAGCCGATATCGTCACCGAGGCAAGCTACTGGGCCAGTCGCGATAACAGCGCTTACGTTAGCGCCAGGCACGTGGAAGAGGCCATCGGTCATAAGGAGTATCGCTCTAACCTGATAGAGCAGAAGGTCCACGAGCTGATCGCCGAAGGAACTCTTTTGATCTCCACGGAAGGAGCGGTTCCCGGCCAGGTGAATGGCCTCTATATCCTTGATTTGGGCGATTACTACTTCGGCAGGCCAACGCGCATCACCGCGAGGACTTCATTGGGCAGTGCCGGCATGGTCAACATAGAGCGAGAGACCAAATTGAGCGGCCGCATTCACAACAAAGGGTTCTTAATATTGAGCTCGTACCTGTCCGAGAAGTTTGCCCAGGAAAAGCCCCTCACGCTCTCCGCAGCGGTGACGTTTGAGCAGACATACGACGAAATCGAGGGTGATAGCGCATCGAGCACCGAGTTGTACTGTCTTCTATCGAGCCTATCGGGCGTGCCGATGAGGCAGAATCTCGCTGTGACCGGCTCAGTCAATCAGCGGGGTGAGATTCAGCCCGTGGGTGGCGTGACCCGAAAGATCGAAGGATTCTTCGACACATGCGTGACCAAAGGGCTCACCGGCGATCAAGGAGTGCTCATCCCGGCCGCTAACGTGAAGAACCTGATGCTTCGCGATGACGTCGTGAACGCGGTGACACAGGGAAAGTTTCACATCTACGCGGTGCGGACCGTGGACGAAGGTATCGAAATCCTGACTGGCCTGCCCTCGGGAATGCAAAAGCCCGATGGCACCTGGGAAGAGGGCACGGTTTACTACCTTGTAGACAAAAAACTAAAGCAATATGCTGACAGAGCGAAAGAGTTCGGTAAGCTTCGCGAGTTGCGAGGGCTGTTACAGAAAGAGACTGAAACGGAGAGGGCGGCGTTGCCCGTCAGAAGGCGAAAGAAAGACATCAGGTCCGTAAGTCGCCGTTAGCGGCAGCTATGTACAGCAGCGTTGAGCCTCGCGCAGACGGTTGGGGCGCGATGATGACGCTCGACAAAGTAATTCGCTGTAGCGATCTCTTGCGGAGCCTTGATTAGTCAAGGCTCCACAGACCCCAATCTTCCCGCATAATGCCAAGGCGATGCACGATCGTCTGCATGTTTGATCTTAGCAAGATAACGTGTATAATATCCCCGCTCCTACCGTCCTGGAGCTAAAGCGCGTCTGCGCTTTTCTAGGGAGCAATCCTCCTACCTGGCGTGAGCTTTGCCTCGCGGCATCGTAACTGGAATCCTCGTTTTGGGGAGGTGATGTGAGGAGTTTTGGTCTGTCTGGTTTCTCTTGCTTTCACCGACGAGCAGTGTGGATCAAGAGCAAATCCAGCGCTCAGATTGGGAAACAGATACGATGGTTAGTTGCACATCAGCTTGTTGTTCCCTCGTTGCTGGCGTTAGCTCTGGTCGTCACGGCGGTGGCAGGCGCGGTGCTGGTCGGGAACCAGGAGCCTGTCGTTGACCGCCAGACGGCAAAAGTCTTGCTACGGGCCTCTCCGACCGCCTATGCAATCGCCAACATGTTCTCCAGTTCGGACGCCGACGGCGCCGAACCGTCGGAAAGTAGCCTTGCCCTTGACGGGGGCACGGCAGATGATTCAAATGTAGTCGAGCGTGGCGTTGAGCCGGATTCGGTGCAAAAGCCATCCGACCTGGCCGCCGTTGTGCCCGCTACCGATCCCAATACTGTAGACACTCAACCAATTGATTCTGGAGTAAATGAGGTGGCAGCCACCTCGAGACCGATGCTGAGCGGGCGCTCAGACAGAGCCGAGGCTACAGCAGAGCCGACACCGCCAGCCAGGCCTTTAACGGCCGAAGAAACCTTCATCGCCAAAGTGGTGGAGCCTGCCCAGCTCTCGCAAAAGCAAACAGGGGTTCCTACTTCAGTGACCATTGCGCAAGCGATACTCGAGTCCAATTGGGGTAATAGTCGGCTGGCGCGCGATGCAAACAACTACTTTGGGATCAAGGCCCGCGAAAAATCGGGCTCTGCGGGCGTTATCTATATCGATACCTGGGAGTTCCTGGGTGGTAAAAACATAACGGTGAGCGAGCCCTTCCGCGCCTATGCCAGTATGATCGAATCGTTCATCGACCACGGCCTGTTTTTCCAGAACAGCCGATATGCTCTCGCGATGCAAAATGCCGCGGACCCACGGCAGTTCGCCAGATTGATTCACAAGGCCGGCTACGCCACCGACCCTAGTTACTCTGACAAGCTCATCGCCCTTATGGATAAGTTCAACCTTTATATCTACGATCTTCAGTCCTAACGGTGAGGCTGCATCCGCGCCTGCGACCCCTCTCAAGGACCTGCAGCGGAGTCTATGGCTGCGGGCAGATAAACTCGCTTGACGTCACCAACGTACACGCTCACGTTTATTGTTTGGACGCCTGCGCTCGATGTGATCGTCACTGTCCCTGTCGTCCATCCCTGAGGCAGGGTTGCCTTGTTAACAGTGATAGTGAGCGTCGATGGCGCGTACCCCGAGCCGGGACTGACGCCGAGCCAACCCGCCGACGATGTGACGGTCCAGGAGAGAAGTCCCGCCCCAGCATTTCCAATCTGAACCTGCATAGAGGTTGTCTCTGGGTCAGAAGGACGTAACAAGAAAGCGGTAGCTGTGGATGATGTTGAGAGAGCCGCCATCGGCAGCTTGGCCATCTGAGAAAGGCGTGTGTAGGCCAGGCGTGGTGAACCATCGGATCTCAAGATTCCGAAAAACCGAATCGCTTCACACTGCGCACGATAGGAGTTCGTGGCCGTGTCAAGGCTCATCAGAAACATCGGCCCCATCCACGGCCAGTTCGCCAGCGCATATTGGAAAGCGCCAACCAGATTTTCCGCTTGCTGAGACTCCGAGACCTTCTGCATCGCGAAGTGGTAGCCAAAATTCGGATTGGAATCGCAGTTCAGGCCGTCGGTGGCCGGATCGAGAAGCCAGCCGAACTCTGTGGCCCAGATCTGCCTGTCCTCCCCGCCCCATACCTCCGCCATTTGATGGTGCTGCCAGGCCCGTCTGAAATATGTTCCCATGTTGGGGGACCAGGGATCTTGGTCTGGCGGATATGGCCCCCCGTAAGGATGGGAGCCAATGGCGTCGAAAAAGCCCTTAGCGCCATCGCTCAGATTGCCATCCTCATTCGGATCGTAGAGAAGTTTAATATAGAGCAAGTCCCCGAGAACGCTACCTCCATTGCCATCGCCCGTGTTAGACAGCCCCCCTGTCACCACCACCGCGTTCGGATCTGCCTGCTTCACCCGTGGATATAGGGCCTTTAACATTCTGGCGAACTTGGCGGGGTCAGGGTTCTGCCATCCCCATTCAATGGCGATATTCGGCTCGTTCCAGATTTCATATGCCTGGACCTGACCACGGTAGCGCAGGGCTAGCTGATACATGAAATCCGCCAGGTCGTTGTCGTTCACCGGCGGTGCGTTATGCTCAGGGCTGTTGCTTGCCCACTGCGGCGAGTCGTCTATTCTCATCAAAATCGAAAAGCCTCTGGAGCGTGCCAGCCTGACTGACTCGTCAGTGCCTGTCCAGTTGTAAGAACCCCTGCTCCTTTCCACCGACTTCCAGCTAATATCCAGTTTGATCCAGTTGAATCCCATAGACTGGACCAGATCATAGTTCTGCGACCCGGCGATAATGCCGTAGCCTAATCCAATCCTCGACGATGTTGTCGCCGCGTGGAGTCGTTGCCCGGAGGTGACAAAAACAAACTGGAAGGCCACTAGAAGGATAGCCACTGATGCAGAGAGGGCTACCAACGAGTGCCATTTGCCAACAAGCCTCATCCCAGGTTCTCACTTTAACAGGTGATCGAGCCGACGCTTGCGAATCGAGCCTGAAAGATGATATCACAGCGCCAGCCGTTTTGCCACCAATCGAGCTAGGATATGTGTACTCCCCCGAAGGTACAAACGATAAGCGGGATTCCCTCTTGTGAGGCTTTGCGCAATTCTATTTCACATTCAAGCTGAGAACGCAGTTCGCGAGCGAACACTCCTTGGCCGCCCCGTCTGAACAGGACGGACCGCCTGCTCCATCTCCGTCTACGATGAGCTTGTATTCGTGTGTACCTGGCGATAGGTTTAGGGTCGCCTTGAAGAGGCCGCTAGGATCCGAGAGCAACTGGAGATCGCTAGGCTTGTCAGACGGCGATCGTGCCGCTATGCCGTCTCCCTTATGCGCACCGACCCTGATGTCGATGTCTCGTTTCGCGCGGGCGGCTGCCCGGGTGCCCTTTTGTCGTTTCTCGAGCCTTCGCCCTGCCGCCCCGATGAACTGGTCATACACGCGCTGCAATTCTATGGGAATCCGCGATGCCCCAAGGTTCCACCAGTATCCCGGTGTAAAATAGGACGAAACTTCTGCTTCTGACGGGTCGTTGCTGCTCAACCATTGTAGAAGGTGTAAGTTGTCAGACTGGCATAGCTGTAGCGATATATCGATCAGGTGGGGGTCGCCGGTAAGACGGGCGACCGAATATGCGTGGCTCATCAGGAGGAATACCCTGAATTGGGCCGGGTTGCCCAGAAAAAAGCGAGGGTCCCCGTTGAGGCCCGCCCAGGTAGTTGGGACAATCGGCAGCTCGATATCGTAGGATGCGTCGCGAAACCTCTCTGCGGCCTGGCTAACCGTCAAGGTCTCGATGCGACGCCACGATAACTCCCCTGCCATCCATTTCAAGAACTCGAAGATCCCTGTGCTGTTGCTATGGTGCTCGCCGAAGGTCTCAAAATCCCAGCCTATGAAGACGAAATCTCCCGGCGCGTGCTTGATCCAGTCGACGTATTTCTGCGCCGTTAGAGGGTAGCCGTGCCAGGTTCGCTGAGAAAACCTGTAGCCAACATCATCGCTCAATTCCTTGTGGCGAATCAGCAAGGCCAGATCCCTGCCGCCGTGGCGATAGAGATACGATGGAGACCGCCAACCCAGGATCTTCTCCCGTCCCTCGGCCAGCGTGGCGCTGAATCCCAGGTGATCGAGAGAGTAATATATCTCTCGCGACATGAACATCTCTGTGGTCTCTGCCACTTTCGGGCGCTTGCCGAAAACTCCCTCCAGCCAGTTCCGAGCCCAAACCATTCTCTCCTGGAACGCCGCTATGTCGATATAGAACAAGAAGCTATGGTAAGGCTCGACACAGACCAACTCCACGTTGGGGTGAGCGACCAGGCGCTTGAGTTTCTCGATTAATGGCGGGTCCCATCGCATCGCCTGATCGGCAAATGAGATTGAAAGGCCGAGTGACATTCGGAAGCCTTTCTCGACGATATCCTGGAAAAGATCGATGGCTGGATGGTAACAATACTTGGCGACCTTGCGCAAGTAGAACTGGTTGAGAGCATCGTCGAACAGCATCGCTTCCAGCTCATCGGCCGAAGCATCAGGAGAGACGGGATAAGCAGGAAGTCGCAGACGGCGAGGTTGATGGATTATCGTATAGACCACTAAGTTATCGACCATCTGATACCCTACAACCTCTCCGGAATGTGAGACGACCATTCCAGTCGGCAATCCGAGCATTTCAGCGAACTGTAGACGTCGTAGTAGGAAGTATACCCGGTGCAGGTGTCGGACTTGGTGATGGTCATTCTGTCGTGAACGTGCGCGTGACTGTGGCAAAGCGCTCGCCCGCACGCGGCGCAGACCCCTCTAGCTTCCCCGTCGCAAAACCAGCATTTCAAAGCGCTACCTCCCGTTCCCTTTTTGTTCGTACAGTTCCTCACATTTCCGCGCGATGGCTGCCCAGGACAGTTCAGAGCTTACCCTGTTCCAGGCGTGCTTGCCCAACTCGCCCGCAAACTCCTTCTGTCTCAGACACAGCAGGATGTCCTTCGCTATTTCGGCGATTTCGCCTTTGGTCGCGAGGCCATTCACGTGGGGTTCGAAGAACTCTGGCACAGCCGATTGAGATACAATCGTGGCCTTGCCCGCGCTCCACGCCTCGAGCACTGCCTGATCCACCCGCCCGTGACGCGCCGGAATGCAGACGACATCGCAAGCGTTGTACAGGTCGATGATCTGTTCTTCTTGCGCAAATCTCAGGAACCTTGTATTTTGGAAGATGCCCAGAACTTTGGCACGCTCCATCAGATAGGGCGTCATCGGTCCATCGCCCACGTACACGAGTTTCGCCGCCGGAAACTCCTGGAGGACTTCGAAAGTGGCCTCCAACAGTAGATCTGGCCCGAGTGATTGCACCAACTCCCCCACGAAAAGAATCAAGGGATCGTCGGCATTCAGCCCGACCTGATTCTTGGCTTTCTGTCGGTCTACCCAGCGGGCGAATTTGACATGATCGACGCCCGGATACGTTACCTCGATCCACTGCGAGCTTAACATAAGACGGTCTCGTATCCTGTCCCTCAAGTCCATTGACGACGCCGTAATTCCGTTGAGGGTGCCGACGGTTGCCCAGTTGATGTCTTTGGCGACCTCGCTGCGGCTGGCTAGCCCCGCTCCTGAGTGCAAAGTCAGATAGAGCCTGGTGCCACCATAAGCTCTCATTTGGTCGAGAACGGGCAACAGGGCCCGATGGTGTGCGTGTAACACGTCGAAACGGCCCGCAACACCCTGGGTTTCGACGAGGTAGTAAATCATCGCTTCCACCAAAGCGCTTGGTGCTCCCATTCTGCCGTCGGTGCTGATCACGTGATGGTGGACTCCCTCGACCCGGCGGTACTCTGAACGCCGGATGCCCTCGACCCTAAAGATGTGAACCTCATGATTGCGCTTATTCAGCTCGCCGGCCAGGGCTGTGACGAAAGAGGTGGTCCCCTGCACGTTGCCTCCTTCGATGAATCTTGCGCCACTCAATAATGCGACCCGCATAACGTTAACCACCATATGGATTACTTAATGCATAATCAGGACACCTGTCGGGATTTCAACCGGCCTCCCAGTTGCCCTGAATAATGGACCTGCCACCTGCACGACGCACGACAGCGGTTTGCGATAGGTCTTAGCAATCGCCCGGGCGGCGCAGGGGCAATCCCTGCCCCGATACATTGCATGCTTTGAAATGCATCGTCCCGACCCTCTCGGGATCCCGATCTATCGGGAGGGACCACGTGGTTGCCCAGGGGCGGAGTGTCATATACCAGCGCAAACTCCTCTAGGCGCCCAGTTCGTGATAGACGTCCAGCACCCGATCCGCTATACCATCCCAGGAGAAGGCGCTTTCGGCCGCGTATCTCCCGTTGCCCCCCATCCATCGGGCGTGTTCGTAGTTACCCATTATGGTCCGTACGCCCCAGGCGATTGATTCGGGGGCAGCGTACACCTTGAGACCGGTGATGTTGTGCCAGACAAACTCCGACGGCCCCCCATTCACGGTCGCGACCACCGGCTTCCCTGCACTCCAGGCTTCGAGGATTACGATGCCGAAAGGCTCGTTTCTGCTCGGAACCACCACTGCGTCGCAGACCCGATAAAGATCGCGCAAAGTTTCCCTGCTTGCCATCCCCAGGAAACGCGTGGCCTGGCTGACGCCCAGGGCCCGGCACCGATTCTCCAGCCCAATACGCATATCGCCGTCGCCTGCGAACACGAATTTGGCGCGTCGATCACAGATTAACGCCGATGGAATCGCTTCGACTAGCAAGTCAGGGCCTTTTTGATAGACCATCCGCCCGACGAACAGAAAAGTAGGATCCATGGGGCCAATATCGTAACGAGCCTTCACGGGGCCAGGGTCGATCCAGCCATTGTAATCGTGCACTGGGACACCATTGTAAATTGTTCGGATTTTCCAGTCGGGTATATGGTAAATGTTCATTATTTCTTGCTTAAGCGTATTTGATACAGCTATTACTCTATCGGCCCTGAACGCTCCTTCCCACTCCACGTTTCTGACTTTTTCTGAGTTGCCGTTGTGGTGGTGGTTGCCGCACCTACCGTACTCGGTGGAGTGAATTGTGAATAGCCCGCGCCTTCCTCGGCCATCTTTGGCCCAGACAAGGCTCTTAGCGGTGAGCCAATCGTGGGCGTGCAACACGTCGAAGGGCCCAATATAATCCTCCGTTTGCCACAGGTGCTGGATGAACGAGCGATTCATATTCTCAATTTCGGTGAAAAAGTTGGGATGTAGCTCGAATGGGCAGCGGTGATAGTAGACCCCGTGGATCCTTTCGTACTGAGGTTGCCCGTATCCCATCCTGGTGAAGACGTGGACCTCGTGCCCCTTCCTCTCCAGCGCGGCAGATAACTCGGTGACGTGGATTCCCCCTCCGCCCACTGCGATCGAATGGATCGATTCCCAAGAAAAGAACCCAATTCTCACGGCAAGCACTTCCTCTCATTTCAGAGGTAAGATTCGCTTACGCTCTGAATGAAATGCTCGTAGAGTCTGCGTACGTGTGTCAGAACTCCGTTGACTCCAAGTTGATCCCAATTAGCTGGCGCAACGTAGTGCGGCTGGCTGTAGTTGCCGTCCGACACTGTTAGGTTGTGCAGTAGTGCTAGAATGTCCCACTGGGCCATACCGACTGCCAGCCCTTCCAGAGCTTCGTTCCGCGTTAGTCTGCTAATCGAAAACGCCTGACGCATCAGGCAAAAAACGTCCTGCTGAACCGGGTGGCCAAGGAAAAAGAAGATGTCGCCATATTCGCAAGACACCGCCGGCGTCGATGGCAGGTGCAGGAAAGGGAACAACTTGTCTCGCGAAAGCACGCGATCGATTGCCGGAAAGCCTATGTCGCGTTGCACGATTTCGCATAGCGATTTTTCCAGAATAGCACACTCGTCCACGTGCGATTTCTGGCCATTGAAGAGTCCCACTTGCCAACCGATCAACAGGAAATCTTCCGGGTACTCGATGACCTTGGCGGCCAGTGGAAAGGTGTCTACCGAATACGATGCTTTGCACGGCTGAGAAAGGCTTGCGGCAATCTTCAGGCTCAGGTCGCTGTTGCGTACCAGCAAAAACGGGCCATCCCCGTTGCGATGAACGTTTGCGGCCCTTCGCCCTTTCAGCAGATCCCAGCCGCCGTCGATTATGATGCCTGTAAATCCAAGCTGGTCACAAACGTGGTAGATTTCCTTGCTAATAGACATATGCGGCGCGACTACAAACTCGGGGGTGCGTCCCAGCACGTCAGAGGCGAGTTCACGTCCCTTTTCCATTTCGCGTCGGAAAAGGTCGATATCGAGGTACAGAGCAATGCTATTTCCGGCATCGCCACATACGGGCAAGATACTGGGGTGCCGCATCAACCTGAGGAAATCGATCACCACGCCGCTATTATCTTGTGCGAGCATCTGCAGTAGTGGCCCCGAGATGCTCACAAGAAATCTGGCCCCGCCTACAAGCAGCGTATCCAGAAGGCGCGTGTAGGGCTGGCAAACGTCTTCTTTCCACCGCTGGAAGAAGTAACGTGTTGCATCAGGGTCTAGTAGGCAGCCTCGTATGGTCTCAGGATCGGCCTTGGGTGGTATCGGCTCGACGGGCAACCTGAGCCTCCATGGCTCATGGAACGAGAGATATACAAGCAAGTTTCTCGCCATATAATTCCATTCTCGTTAAAGCTTCGTGTGCCTTCCCACATCCCCGATCTTGTCCTCCCGAATCTTGTCCTGCCGCTCACCGGCAGCCTAGCCTTGTTCACTCACGCTGCAGCATCTAGCCAGCCAGCCGACGTGCAACGAAATAGTAGATGTCTGCCGACGCTGACCTCACTTTGAACGCCGACATCCAGGGCACAAAAAATCGACAACCGAGCCTATCATTACTTTCTAGATTGATTTTAACACCGCATCCCCAGGCTGTCAATTGTGCAAGGGCTTCCAAAGCCTATCAGGCCGATGGCCCCATGCCCCGGTTAGGCAAAGCGAATGGGTTGTCTCTGGCGTTTGCTCGCCGCCAGAGACAACCCACTATGCTCTGCGACGCTGCGCTGTGCGTCGCAAACTCTTGCTACGCGCCCCGTCCTCCGTCTAGACCTTGATTCGGTTCTGAGCCAGTTTCTCGCCGGTGATATAGTGGTCGCCTCTGAGCGCTAGCTCTGCCTCTTCGGCGATCTCCTCTGGCCAGTAGCCCAGCGACGACCCAAACCACGGCATCTTGGGCTGAAGCGGCGGTAAGCCTTCCTCTTCCCATATCTGCCTGGCTCTTTCCATGAACTCTCTTCGCGGTAGCGAGGTCGGCGGATAGCCCCATTTCCTCGTCGCGTCGATCAGCAACGAAGACGTAGCCGGCCGCTCAGCCATCTGTTCTTTCAGCTCTGGGGCTATGGCTGATGGATCCAAAGAGGCGGTCTTGCCTTCGGCAATGTGAAGGTCGCGATGAGGCTGCATGCGATAGCACAGTGCCCACATCACGGAGTCCATATCCCTCGGGTCGATGTCGTCGTCAACGGCGATGATGATCTTCGAGAAGCTGGTAGTTGCTGCACAAATGCCGTATAAGGCCTGCCAGACCTGCGGCGTCGTGCTGTTTTTCAGTTGGACCACGCACAATATGCGTCCGCCGCTTTCGAGGTGATAGCCGACATCTACCACGCTGTCGATGCCTAGGTCGTGCTTCAGCAGCTTGAAATGCGCAGCCTCCACCCCAATCTGGGTCATCAGGCTGCTTTCGCTCGGCGGAAACTGGCTGAGGTAGGCATTCCAGATCGGCTGTTTCCGGTGCGTAATGCACTTCACGTTGAAATAGATATTTGGCCCCCGCAATCCCATATAGCCGGTGAACTCGCCATGCGGCCCTTCTCGCTCCAGACTATCGATCGGGATCTCTCCCTCGATCACTATCTCGGCGTTAGCCGGAACCTCTAAGTCGATTGTCTTACACTTCACGAGCGGCACCGGCTCGCCAGCAATCCCTCCGGCCACGGCGAGCTCGTCCACGCCGTAAGGCACTTTCGTCACCGCAACCAGGCCAACGTTGGGCGTCGGTCCAATCACCACGGCCGCGGGCATCGGGATTCCTCGCGCCTTATATTTTTGCCAATGCTGCCGGATGTGCTGGGGCATTTTGGCATCCATCCCAGTTCGCGTAGGACTCTTTATCATAGCCCGGTGGTTGCCCACGTTTCTTATGCCTGTCTCGGGGTCTCTCGATATCCAGTTGCCAGCGGAGAAATAAGGGGCGTTGTCGAAGCCTGGCGTCGAATTCGGACAGCAGAGCTCTCCTAGCCCGCCGTGCTCCAGCAGACTCTCGCCTACGTGTATTTCCTCCTGGCAGGGGCCAGATTCGACCATCATAGGCTCTATCGGATGAAGCTGAGCCTCCTGCCACTTCTTCGCGATATCCTCCGTCTTAGCCATCATCGCCAGCGAATAGACTTGCCTTGATCCTGCATGAGATGCGACCAGTACTCCACCATCGTACTTTTTGCCTTTAGAATCGGTCACGTTCTCGAACAGGAAAGCCTTCCTGTCTTTGTCGGGCAAGCCACGGAACTGCCATCTTACCAGCGGCATCAATTCCGTATCTTTATTGATCTCCCTTTTGATCCTTACCAGATTGCCGGTTTCATCCAGTACCCGAATGTAGTCTCTCAAATCCTTGTAGTAGCCCATCGCGGCGATTCTCCTCTCTTCTGGTCTTGATGATCGCTGCTACGATAACATAGGCATTTCTACCTGTCAATACGCAGCCTCTCCGTCTCCTTCTCTCCAAGTCTGCGATCAAAGCGCGATATCACCGAGCGTAAAGCCTGTTGACGAAGCCGCTGTCTTCTAGCCCCTTCAAGACGCTGTTATCCAAGAATGCTTCTGGCTTGGCGACCCTGGCTTTAGCGTTGGTTTTCGACAGCTCGTCGAGGATTGTCTTTACCTGCTCCGCCGAGGCGTATGGTATTTTGGGCAAGAGCCTGTTCACGTAGAACTCATAGGTCTCGTCCAGCACTTCTTTGTCGTCCGTCCTGGTATACTGGCTGATGACCTTCATAGCGAAGGCTTTGTCTTTCTTGGCCACCGCGATGCCTTCAAGAAAGGCTTTCATAAAGTTGCTCACCGTTGCTCTATTATTCGTGAGATACTCCCTGCTGACGGCGACGCAGGTCTGGATGTAGGGAATTTGCAGGTTCGCAATATTCACCAGTTCACGCATCCCAGCTTTCCTGAGTGTCAGGGAATTGGGCGGGCCGGTCACGGTCCCCTGGATGCCTCCAGCCAGCATGGCAGCCATCGTCTCGGGCACGCCGCCAGCTTCTACGATGATCACATCCTTGTCAGGCTCCAGCCCAAACTTCTTGAGCGTCCGGCGAGCGGCGAAGTCGGTGTTGGAGCCGAACCTGGTGATGCCAACAGTCTTCCCCTTGAGGTCTTCGATCCGGTGGATGTCCGGTTGCCCGAACAGGGTGTAGCCTATCACCGGACCGTTCACTGCGATGATGATCAGGTCACCGCCGGCGATATTGGCTGTGACCACGGGATTCCCGCCAGTTTGCGCTAGCTGGATCTCACCTGAAAGCAGTGCTTGGGTCAAAGTTGTGCTGGTGGCGATATACTGAAGGTCGACGTCAAGACCATATTTCTCGAAAAGCCCCTTTTCCTTGGTAATCCACACCGGCGCCTGCGTTCCGGCAATCGCGCTGTAGGCTATGTCGATTTTGGTCAGCTTCTTCACTTCTTTGTCAGGCTGGGGCGCTCGGGATGCCGGCTTGACCTGGCCGGCCGTCACAGCTTTCGGTGTCTGAACCGGCGCTGGATCCTGGGTTTGTTGCTGGCTGCAGCCACTGACCCAGAGGGCAAGAAAGGTGACGACGGCGAAGATAAGAATCGCGCTCCTTGACACGTTGTAACGCGTCATATGGTCGGACCTCCCTGGCTCAACCGTCGGTTTTTGAAGCTAGATGGGCATGTGTTTGCCCTATATGCATCACATGCCCATCTAGTTCCCCTCAATAAGGGCTGAAACTTATTTACTCTTCACGAGACAGGGTTACAGAGACATAATTAACGTACTCGCTGGCGCTGCTCTGCCAGTTTGGCCCCCGTCTTGTAGTATTCGCCGCGCACGGCCAGTTCCGCCTCCTCGGCAAACTCGTCGGACCAGTAGCCCAGTTCGTAGCCGAACCACGGCGCCCTCAGCTTGAGCTTCGGGAGCCCTTCGGCCTCCCAGAGCTCAAGTGCCCTCTCCATATACTCCCGCTTCGGCAGCGAAACGGGTGGATACGGCCACTTGCAGGTCGCGTCGATCAGAAGTGCCGATGTGCCCTGCACCGAGGGAAACGCCAGCGAATCGTGGGTGATGGTGCCCGGCGGTGCGGAGGAGTGATCCAGCATCGAGGCTTTACCCATCGTGATGCGCGTATCCCGATGTGGCTGCATCCTGAAGCTCATCGCCCAGATCACGGATTCGAGGTCTGTTGGATCGATGTCTTCGTCGACGACCACGAGTATCTTACCAGTCGGCGGGTCCAATGCCACCGCCGCGTTCAGCGCCTGCCACGGCTGCGCCGGATTGCGCTTCTTCATCTGGATGGCGATGAAATTCTTGCCGCCAGCGGATTCGTGAAACGCCACGTTCATTAACCCAGGAATGTTGCAGTCGTACTTGAGGAACTTGTAATATACACCTTCGTACGCTATCTGCCGAATCTTGCTCGATTCACTCGGGGGCATCTGGCTGGTGATGGCGTGGTAAATGGCATCCT
Source organism: Chloroflexota bacterium (assembly GCA_016189905.1). Taxonomy (GTDB): domain Bacteria; phylum Chloroflexota; class UBA6077; order FW602-bin22; family JACPRP01; genus JACPRP01. Next base: position 37,242 of record JACPRP010000056.1, read on the forward strand.
TGCGCATAGTGATGCACTTTATCTTTATGTACGGGTTGAGAACGCGGTCACCCATATACCCGCAGAACTCGCCGAAAGGCGCCTCTGGCTCGAGATACTCGGTGTCCATCTCTCCTTCGATAACGATCTCTGCGTTGGCAGGAACCTCCATATCGATCGTCTTGCACTTCACTACGTCGATCGGTTCACCCATAAGCGCACCGGAGACTGCCAATTCGTCAATGCCAAAAGGAATCTTTGCCACGGCCGTATAGGCGATGCTGGGAGGGCCGCCTATCACCAGCGCCGCTTCGAGGGTCTTCCTGCCCAACTTGCGCGCCTTATCCCAGTGTACGTACACGTGCTGCGTCGGGTGCACGAAAATGCCCAGTCGATCCTTAGCCTTCAATTGGGAGCGGTAGTTGCCTACGTTGCGGATGCCCGTTTCAGGGTCCTTACTGAACCAGTGGGTGGCCGTGGTGTAGGGCGCATTGTCGAAGCCTGGTGTCGAGATAGGGATCGGGATGCGCTCGACGCCGTTGCCGTCTCGCAGCAAGTCGTCGCCCATAATCACCACGTCGTGAACCGGGCCAGTCGAGACCAGGTTGGGCTTCAACTGGTTGCGCAGCGCATCAGCCCATTTCTCACGCAGGTCTTCGATCGAGCACCCGACGCTCAGGGCGTAAATATCGCGTGAACCCGCCACGATGCCGACCGCGACAGGTATATCGTATTTTCGGCCTTTGGCATCCACCACGTTCTCGAAGAGAAAAGCTTTCCTCTCCTCCTCCGGCAGGCCACGGAAATTGAGACGGACAAATGGCATAAGTTCGGTGTCTTTATTGATCTGGCTCTTGACGCGAACGAGCTTGCCCTTTTCCTCGAGCATCTTCAAATGCTCACGCATATTCGTGAGATAGGCCATGAATGTAACCCCCTTTTAACTTTCGATGACTACACCTTGATTCTGTTCTTCGCCAGCTTCTCGCCGGTGACGTAGTGCTCACCCCTCAGAGCCAGCTCTGCTTCTTCCTCGATCTCCGCCGGCCAGTAACCCAAAGATGTCCCGAACCACGGCATCTTCGGTGTCAACGCGGGTAGTCCTTCTTCTTCCCATATCTTTCGAGCCCGCTCCATAAACTCTCGCTTCGGCAGGGAAGTAGGCGGGTAGCCCCATTTCCTCGTGGCGTCGATCAGCAGCGACGTGGTAGGCGGGTCCACCAATATCTTTTCTCTTTCTTCGGGAGGACCCGCTGATGGGTCTAGCGAGGCGGCTTTCCCCTTGGCGATGTGAATATCGCGATGCGGCTGCATACGATAGCACAGCGCCCAGGCAACAGAATCCATGTCCCTCGGGTCGATGTCGTCGTCGACGGCTATGATGATCTTCGAGAAGAAGTGAGTTCTGGCGCAGATGCCGTATAGTGCCTGCCAGACCTGAGGCGTGGTGCTATTCTTCAGGCTGACTACGCACAGTATCCGCCCACCGCTTTCGTTATGATAGCCTACGTCCACGACGCTGTCAATCCCCAGGTCATACTTGAGGAGTTTATAATGAATGGCCTCCTGTCCTATCTGCAGCATCAGGCTACTTTCACTGGGTGGGAATTGGCTGAGGTAGGCGTTCCAGATCGGCTTCTTGCGGTGGGTGATGCACTTCACGTTGACGAATAGGTTGGATAAGGCGCCCAATCCCATATACCCGGTGAACTCGCCAAATGGGCCCTCCCGCTCGAGGCAGTCGGTGGGAATTTCCCCTTCGATCACTATCTCAGCCGTGCCAGGGACCTCGAGGTCAATCGTCTTGCATTTCACCATCTCGACTGGCTCGCCGGCAATCCCGCCCGCGATATCGATCTCGTCGATCCCGTAGGGAATCTTGATCACTGCCGCGCAGCCCACGTTGGGTATAGGCCCTACAACCGTGGCGACCGGCATCGGAAGGCCCCGTTCCTTGTATTTCTGCCAGTTTTGCCGCATGTGCTGTGGCATCTTGGCGCTCACACCCATTCTGTCAGGACTTTTCACCATCGTGCGGTAGTTGCCGACATTCCCAATGCCCGTTTCAGGGTCCTTCGTGATGTAGTTGCCCGCGGAGAAGTATGGGGCGTTGTCGAAGCCTGGCGTCGAGATGGGGATGGCGAACTCTCCCAACCCGCCGTGCTCCAAAAGGTTAGATCCCAGGTGCACCTCCTCCTGGCAGACACCGCTCTCGACGAGCTTCGGCTTGATGGGATGCATCTGGGCCTGTTCCCATTTCTTCACGATGCCTTCCTGCGTGGTCGCCATTGCCAGAGCGTAAACGTCTCTCGACGCATCGTGCGACGCCACCAGCACCTGTCCGTTATACGACCTGCCCTTCACATCCGTTACGTTCTCAAAAAGGAAAGCCTTCCTTTCCTGGTCGGGAAGTCCGCGGTACTGCCAGCGGACCAGGGGCATCAGCTCAGTGTCCTTGTTGATCTCCCTTTTGATCCTCACCAGCTTGCCATTCTCTTCAAGGACCTGAATGTACTGCCTGAGGTCTTTGTAATAGGCCACCCTCTATCTACTCCTTCCAAATCTAGGCTTTAGCAAGAAACGCTGACTATCAGATGCGAGTTGTTCCCAAGCGCTAGCGCCGCCCATTAACAAACTGGAGCGCTCCGGAAATTCGCCTTAACGGGCACCGGCGGTCGCCATAGCTGGCGGCAATCGTCCGGATAGCAACAAGCAGACGCCACGGGGCGACGATTATCAGCCCGCTGCCCCGTCGGCATCAGGCCGCGTTCTCCGTGGCTCAATCGATCACACAAGACGCGGAAAAGCTTGTCCTGCCGCAATTCTGCCCCCGCCGCAAGCAGAATGCTCTCTCACAGCATCGCTGGGTTGACGTTCATCTGTCTGCATATTCTACTTACCCTGCGCGCTTTGTCAAGCCTCTCTTAGCTTGAGCTTGCAGCCGAACGTATAAGGCGGTCTTCCTCTTGACATTTGACGTCTGGACGTCTATACTGTCGCTATGGTCGAAGAACAGACAGGTGAAGGGCTGATAAGGTACGCGCCTGGGCGTGTCCGCGACGCCATCTTGCAAGTGATGACACTGACGTCGGAGCCCCTCTCAATCAAACAAATCGAGGAGCGGGTATGCAGAGTTATTGGCCCTACCCCAACATCCTCGGTGAGATCATACTTACGTCTGAACACACCGGATCTCTTTGTTCGAGAGGAGCGAGGCGTTTACCGTGTCGCACGCGAATACGGTGGAGTTCAGCGAGAAATCACCCAAATTCCGGAGTGGGAGAAACCGGTTGTTTTCGGCGGGGCGAGACTGGTGCACGCAGACTGTTTCGATTGGCTGGAGACTCAGGAAGATAACAGCATCACTGCTGTCGTGACCGACCCGCCTTATGGCTTGCAGGAGTATACTCCGGAGCAGCAGCGTAAGCTCCGCAACCGTAAGGGTGGGGTATGGAGAATTCCCCCGGCGTTTGATGGACACACGAGGTCGCCGTTACCCCGCTTCACGACGCTTACCGTGTCCCAGATCGAGCAGTTGCGCACGTTCTTCTTCGTTTGGGCGCGCCTCTTGCTGCCCAAGCTCGTGCCTGGCGCCAACGTGGTCGTGGCGTCGAACCCACTGCTCTCTTTTATCGTTTCGGGGGCTTTGGCTGAAGCCGGGCTAGAACGTCGAGGAGAAATCATAAGACTTGTAATGACTATGCGGGGTGGTGATCGACCCAAGGCAGCTCACAAGGAGTTTCAAGCGGTAAGCGTTATGCCTCGATCTATGTGGGAACCTTGGGTGGTCTTCAGAAAGCCAATCGAAGGCAGAGTGCAGGACAACTTACGAAAATGGAAAACGGGAGGGTTTCGGCGGCCATCTCCTGAGAGACCGTTCGGAGACGTGATACCTTCCTCTCCAACCAGGCAGAACGAACGTGACCTTGCTCCTCATCCCAGCCTTAAGCCACAAGCGTTCCTCCGGGCTCTTGTGCGCGGCGTTCTGCCTCTGGGTGAGGGAGTTGTGCTTGACCCCTTCGCCGGCGCAGGGTCAACGCTGGCTGCCGCCGAGGCCATCGGCTACCAGAGCATCGGAATTGAGAAAGACGTTCACTACTTTGACATCGCACGGGGGGCGATTCCGAAACTGGCGGCATTTCAACCTAATGGCAAGGCCTAGACCCTGTATATCCAGTTTTCGCGAAGCTTCTTGATTCCCCCACGATGAAGAGTTGCCGTGCGGGTGCCGAGTTCGCTCCTGGGATTTCGCCTGAAATCTTCTATGGTGACCTGGCCCAAATACACCTCGGCAAAAGTCATTGGCCTCCGGTCGCGAGCCGGTTCGCTCTCGGTGTCCACATCATAGACAAATACGCACATCCACTGGTTTCTGGCGCCGTGGGTGTCTACGGCACCCCCGGCCTTACGAGTTGTTTTTATCTCGATTCCTTCCTGGCCAGCACTGGTTGCGTTTCCAGGGTACACCCCTTGCACGATCAAATCTGGATGGCCGTTGAAGTACTGGTTCTCGGTAAGGACTCGTGAATGCTTCGCCAAGCTTGCGGTAAGCATATCCGAAAGAACGCCGGACATGATCGCGGGTCGGAGCATATCGTCAAGCCTTCGCAGTCCCCTCTCGGTAAGGCTAGAATTGACGTCGTAGAAGAAGTCGTACACGTCCTGCATCGCCATCTCGAAGTCCTTTAGCCTCAATTCGTAAGGGAGCCGCGCTTTCTTGTTGAACTTCGTCTGGTCTACAGTATTGCGCTGCACTGCCATTTCTCCAGTTACCCCTCCCGCTTCACTTCTAGCAAGAGCCATCCTTTGCGTGATCTTGTTAACTGGGTAAGGGTTTCCTCTTTGCTTGGCAAGTTCTCCCAGAACCCCAACGCCCGCTTAATAAGGCGAGGCATCAGCCCGTGCCCAATACTATCCTATCAAGTTGGGAAGAGTCAATTCGCCCCTTACAGACTGAAGTATTGATATAAGATCAAGGACTCAGGCCATAGCGTGCCAGGATAGCCT
>JACPRP010000064.1 GCA_016189905.1 Chloroflexota bacterium
CCCCGCCCAGCGGGGGACGAGCCCCCGCGCTACATTGCATACGCTCGGTATATCGGTGGCCGCTCCGCTGGCCAAAATCCTTTGCAAACTGCTATAAGAGTGGCACTAGAGCGGTTAGCGAAAGGCTTACAGCGTTTTGCGCAAAGGTTGGCGCATCCCGGCTCGCCAGCCGGCACGATGAATCGGGTCGCGATGAATCGCGCCCCTACAAATCGTCGGCTATCCAAAAGACCGACGCGTCCTTCCGCCGAAGGACGCGTCGGTCTCGTGATTGTCCTTGCGAGGGTCAATTACCTCTTCACTCGTTAAGGGCCTGAGTGGCTGCTATTGCCTGTGAGTTTCCCTGCCCGTGGCGTTGGCGAGTGGTTTCGGCAGCTTCTTCGGCACGAGATTGGCGGTGCGACGACGAAGGCGATGCTCGAAATACTCTCCGACCGAACCAGACCTGCACGTCGTCGAAGATCGTGTAGACGACTGGGATGAGCACCAGCGTCAGCAGCGTCGAGCTTAACAGGCCGCCGATGACCACCACCGCCATCGACGATCGCGATTCCGCGCCGTGCCCGATCTGGAGCGCCGTCGGCACCATCGCCGCCACCATCGCCGCGGTCGTCATTAGAATGGGGCGGAGTCGCGTCGGGCCGGCTTGCAGGATCGCGTCAAATCGGCTTTTGCCCTGGCTGCGTAGGGTGTTCGTGTAATCGACCAGTAGAATACCATTCTTGCCAACAAGGCCCATTAGCATGATCATGCCGATCATCGACGTCATGTTGAGCGTCTGTCCCGTCACGAAGAGCGCCCCGAATGCCCCGACAAAGGAAACCGGCAGCGCGAACATAATGACGAGGGGGTAAACAGGCGACTCGTACAGGGCGACCATCAGCATGTACATCAGGAGGATCGACAGCAACAGGGCCTGGATGGTGGACCCGAAGCTTTCGTCCATCGCCTCGGATTCGCCAAACATCGCCAGAGAGTAGCCGGGCGGCAGTTGAACGCTTTTCACTTCCTGGCGGAAGTCCTGAACGACGTCGCCGAGCGGGCGTCCGCGAACGTTGGCGCCGATCACCACCGTATATTGTCTGTTCATACGATAGATTTCGACCGGGCTTTCCACGAAGTTTAGCCTGGTCACCTGATCCAACCGCGACACCTGGCCTGTGGCGTTGGCAATCGGCAAGCCGGAGAGATCGGAGACGCTGCGCTTATCAGCGTCGCTCCCGACGACCCTGATGTCCACGCGGTTCTGACCCTCCGGCCGCAACTGGCTGGCGACGAGTCCTTCGACGTCGGCGCGAAGCGCGGTCCCCAGGGCAGCAGACGTCAGGCCCAGGTCTGCCAGACGCCGATGGTCGACCTCGAAGCGGGCTTCGGGCGAGCCGTCCGCGGCGCTATTGGTCACTTCCGAAGTGCCCGGCACGCGCTTCACGACCTCGACGACCTCTGCCCCCAGTTTCGCCAACTGGGCTGGATCATCACCCTTGAGCAGGGCCATGAAAGGCTGGCCACTGGCTCCCACCATCGAGGGTAGCTCGGTGCGCAGCGTGAGTCCCGGTATATCGGCGCCAAGCTTTTGCAGCTCTTGAGATAGCTGGCCAATCGACTTGCCCCGCTTGCCCTTTTCCAGGAGCTTCACGGTTATCCGCGCGTTGCGGCTCCCGGAGGTGGAGATGCCTCCGCCGGTGGATAACCCGACTGTCGAGAAGTACTCCGTCACTTCCGGCATCCTGGCCAGCCTGGCCTCTAGCTGCATGACGACATCGTTGGTAACGCCGAGTGGGGTGCCCGGCGGCAACTCGACTACCAGATGTACCTCGCCTTGATCCACGGTAGGAAGGAACTCGCTCCCCACCATCCCGAGGGGGACCATCGCCACCGAGCCGAAGAAGATAGCGGCAGTGGCCGCCACAACTGTCTTGCGGTGCCCAAGGGCCCAGGAGAGCACGCGGCCATAAGCGACTGTGAGCCGGCCATAGCCGTTTTCCCACTTTCGGCCGAAGCGCGCCATCAAGGAGTCCTCGCCGTTTTCGTGCTCGGTCTTGAGCCAGCGAGAAGCAAGCATCGGCGTCAGGGTGAAAGAGACGAAGAGGGAGAAGAGCGTCGCGACCGCGACTGTCAGCCCGAACTGGCGGAAGAACTGCCCGGCCATGCCGCCCATAAAAGCGATTGGCACGTAGACCACCACGTCTACCAGCGTGATGGCGATGGCGGCGAGCCCGATCTCGCTGCGCCCCTTGAGCGCGGCGGTCCAGGGCGTCTCTCCGAGCTTCAGATGGCGGAAGATGTTCTCCAGCACGTCATTCGAGTCGTCGACGAGGATGCCGATGCTCAGGGCCAGCGCCATCATCGACATCATATTCAGTGTAAAGCCCATTATCCACATCATCAGAAAAGTCGAGATCAAAGACGTGGGGATGGAGAAGAGCACGATGATCGTGGAGCGGAAAGAATGCAGGAAGAGCAGCAGCACGATTCCCGTCAGAATGACGGCGAGCATCAGGCTGCTCTGGATATCGTCCAGCGATTCCTTCACGAAGACGGATGTATCGTTGCTGACGGTCAGCGTCACGCCGGCCGGGAGCGCCTTCTCCACGTCTTTGAGCGTCTTACGGAGCTCGTTGGCCACCTGCACGGTGTTCGCGTTGGATGCCTTGGTGATCAAGAGGCCGACACTGTCGACGCCGTTGGTATGATTGAGAACCTGCTGGGCCTTGAAGCCATCGACCACCTCGGCCACATCTCGGAGATACACGGGGCCGTTGGGGGTCGAATGGATAACAATGTCGCGCAGATCGTCGGGTTTCTGCAGGAGCCCGCTCAAGCGCACGTTGTACTGGAGGTTCTTCTCGTCGATCGTGCCACTGGGCACGCTGACGTTGCCTTGAGATAGCGCGGAGTAGACGTGCTGTATCGAGAGACCTCTGGCCTGTAGCTTCGCTTGATCCACTTTCACCTGAATCTCGCGATCGCGCCCACCCACGATCTTCACCGAGGCAACACCACTGACCGCTTCCAGGCGGCCCTTCACTTTCTGCTCCGCGAGGCGATACAGCTCGAAGTCTGCCGCCTTGCCCGACAGGGAAAGGGACATGATCGGCAGCGCGTTGAACTCGGCCTTGATGACGCTCGGGGCCAGCGCCTCCTGAGGCAACTGTGACCGCACCGCGCTCACCTTTCGCTCGACGTCGACCGTCACCGAATCCGTGTTTGTCCCAAGCTTGAACTCTAGCGATATAACCGCCAGCCCATCCTGTGAGTGAGAGGTCAGGTTCTTCAGTCCATTAGCGCCGGCGACGGCGTCCTCGATCACCTTGGTGACGCGGTTCTCGACCTCTTCGGGCCCTGCTCCTGGATAAGGGACCACGATCGCGACGTAGGGAACATCGACCTGGGGGTATTGCTCGGCGCCAAGGTTAGTGTAGGCGACGCCCCCAACGAGCACGAAGAAGAGAAGCAACATCAGTATAAAGAACGGTCGCTTGATCGATATGTTTGTCAGCCACATAGCTTGCCTCCTTTCAGGTGCGCTAGCTTATTGCTTTTCCACTACGACGGCGTCCCCATCCCTGATGTTGCCGCTGCCCTCGATGGTGCCGCTGCCAACGACGATCTGCGCACCCGCTTCGAGGCCCGATTTCACTTCCACGTTCTTGCCGTCGCTGGCTCCCAATTCCACCCGTCGGCTGCGGGCCCGGCCATCGACGACAGTGAACACGGTGTTTTCAGTCCCGCGCTTGGTCACGGCCTGTTCGGGCACCACGATTGCCGCTGTCCTTTCGCCGATGTTGACGCGCACTCTGGCGAGCATTCCGGCCTTGAGCTTGCCGTCGTCATCGCTGGCAGAGACCTTGACCGCGAACGTGCGGGTTCGGGGATCTACCGTCGGCGCAACGCTCGTGATCGTTCCGGTGAACGTGCTGGTCGGATACGCGGCAACGGAAAACGAAACCGGCTGCCCGATGCTGACCTGGCCGGCCAGCGCCTCTTCAAAGGCCAGGGCGATCTCTTGATCGTTCGAAATGATCGTCAAAATGGACGTCTGAGGAGATGCCAGCGCGCCCACCGAAAGATGCTTCTCCGCGACCACGCCATCCATCGGCGAGAGGATGTTCGTGTCCGCTAGCTGCGCCTTGACGAAGTCGACGTTTGCCTCGGCCTGAGCGATCGGCGCCCTGGCCATCGCGAAATCGTTCGCGGTGAAGGGGCGCTCGGCCAGCTTCAGTTGCTGCTCGGCCGCGATCACGGCACTCTCGGCTTGCTTCAGGTCATGAGTGGTGAATGGCTTTCTGGCAATTTCCAATGCCGCGCGCGCCTGATCGACGGCCGCCTGCGCCTGCACGATCTGCTCCGTCGTCGCCCCTGCCTTCAACTCGGCCAATCGCGCCTCGGCGATCGCGACCTGCTCGTAGCTCGCGCCGGCCTGTGCTTTCTTCATTTCCTCAGTGAACGGCATTCCTCGCGTGCCAAGGTAGGCATCGGCCTGCGCCTGTACGGCATAGAGCTGGTTCCTGGCCGCGCGCACGGCAGCTTCCGCCTGCTGGATCTGCTCTTTGGTGGCTCCTGCTTCGAGCTGGGCCAGCCTTCCCTCGGCGACCCGCAGCACGGCCTCAGCCTGGCTGATGGTCTCAGCACGTCCACCCTCCAGCATCGCTTCATACTTCTCACGCACGGCATCCAGATTCCCCTGCGCCTGGGTGATCGTTTCAGCCCTCGTCCCGGCCTCCATCTGCGCCAGCTTGGCCCGCGCGATAGCCACGGCGGCCTCGGCCTGCCGCAACTGCGCCTCGAGACTCGACCGCTCGATATGGCCGATGACCTGTCCGCCCGTGACGGTGGCGCCGACTTCGACGCTGAGCTCTTCGATTCGTCCCATGCCTTTAGCGGACAGGGCTACCTGAGCTCGGGGTTTGACATCGCCCGTGTAGCTCAAGGTGGAAGCCATTCGCCCTTCCTTCGCCTGGACTACCTGCACGGAAATGGTCTTCTCTGGTGTGGCCGCCTCGGCGCTCGGCGTCGTCGATGGGTTGGCCTCCGCGCAACTGACTACTTGAAGCGACACCAGCGCAAGCGCGCCGAGCGCTCCGACGATACGCATTTTTCGCACGCCGCCTCCTATCGAGTTACCGACAAAGCTTGTATGTAACATCCCGAACCTGACCTCCTTTCAAGTCAACAGCTCTCTTGTGCCAGTGTAAAACAGAATCCCCCCAGACGCGTCTGCCATCTGGGGGGAGTTGAGGCTAGGCAGTTGGTGAGTTCTCTCCCTGGTCAGTTGACCAGATGATTTTGAAGGGCGAGGGCGACCGCCTCGGTACGGCTGCTGACGCCCAACTTAGAAAGGATGCTGCTGACGTGGAACTTCACGGTGGAGCGACTCACCACCAATCGCTCGGCGATGTCGGGGTTGTTCAGCCCTTCGATCATCAGGGCCAGCACCTCACGCTCGCGGTCCGTCAGGTCGAAGCCAGGTGTAGCGGTCCGGGTGGCGGTCTGTATCAGGGCTGCCGCTGCCTCCGGGGAGAGGGTTGGTCGCCCGAGTCTGGCGGATTTAATCGCCCCGGCCAGCTCGTCGGCGGAGACGTTTTTGAGCAGATAGCCGATGGCTCCTGCCTGTAGCGCCGCCTGGACGAGCCCTTCCTCTTTGAAGCTGGTGAGGGCGATGACCTGTGCGCTGGGAAAAGCCTGGCGGATGGCGCGTGTGGCGGCGGCGCCGTCCATTTCGGGCATCACCAGGTCCATCAGCACCACATCGGGCCGTCGCTCCGCGCACAGCCGCAGCGCTTCCGCGCCGCTGGCCGCCTCGCCAACCAGTTCCAGATCTTCGAAAGCCATCAGGAACGCGGACAGTCCACTCCGCACCACGGCGTGGTCGTCGACGATCAGCACTCGAATCGGGTTGGTCTCAGACATTTGCTTTCCCTCCTTGAGCTTCCGTCCATCTGACTAGCACCTGCGTGCCGTGGCCCGGTTGGCTTGTTATGCTCAGCGTGGCGCCGATGGCCTCGGCACGCTCGTTCATTATCCCGAGCCCCAGGTGCTCCGACGAAACACGGCTCCGGTCGAAGCCGCGGCCGTCGTCGCTCACGCGCAGCTCCACGCTATCTGGCCGGCAGTTGAGGCTCATGAATACCTGGCTGGCGTTGGCGTGCTTGGCGATGTTGTTCAGCGTCTCCTGGGCGATGCGGTAGAACGCGATCTTCACGTCCGGCGGCATCGGGGCCTGGCCCTCCACCGTTACCGAAACAGGCACGCGCGCCCGCCCGGAAGTTGCCTCGGCGAGCTGTCGCAGCAGTTCGCCTGGCGCGGCCTCGGTCAAGGTTGACGGCCGCAACTCCAGGAGCAGGGAGCGCATCTCCGCCAGCGCTCCTCGCGTCAACTGGCGCAGCTCCTCCAGACGGCGCCGCCCCTCAACGGGGGAGCGCTCCCAGAGGCGGGGCAGCACCTCCGCGATGAGGCTGGCCGAGAAGAGGGTCTGGGTAACGGCGTCGTGCAGATCGCGGGCGAGGCGGCTGCGCTCCGCCGCCACCGCTGCCTCTTCTGCTTGCTCGTAGAGGCGGGCGTTCTCTACCGCCACGCCGACCTGCTGGCCGATAGCCGCGAGAAGCGAAAGCTCCTGAGCGGAAAGCTGACGCTCGGTTCGGGTGGCTAGCACGATCAAGCCCACCGCCTTCCCCTTAGCCATTAAGGGAACGGCCACCAGCGTCTTGAGCCGTTCCCGCTCCAGGCAGGAGGAAAGCGCTTCAAAGGCAGGGTCACCCTCCCTGACGACAACTGTCTGCCCTTCGCGGAGACCTGGCAGAACGATTCCTTTTTCCTGGGCTAAATATGTCGCTTGCTGGGCGAACTCCTCGGAGATGCCCCGGTGCCCTAGAAGCGTCAAGCTTCGCGTCTCCTCGTCCAGGCGGTATGCCCCGCCCACCTCGAGGTTAACGATCTCCAGTGTACGGTCCACCGCGGCCTGCAGCACCTCCGCGAGGTCCAGTGAGCGACTGACGACGGCAGAGATCGAATTCAGCGTGGCAAGCTCCTGTGTGCGGTCCGCCACCCTTCGCTCGAGGGTGTCGTACGATTCCCGCAGTTGCCTGGTCATCCCTGCAAACGCGGTGGCCAGCACGGCCAACTCGCCTTCCATTTCGGAAGGATCGATTTCGATCTCGAAGTTGCCCGCGCCGATTTGCCCGGCGGCCCTGGTCAGCGAACGTATTGGCCCCATCACCAGCCAGATCAACGCGCCACCGACGATCGAGATTATGAGCAGACTGGCCCCGAGTTGCACGAAGGTGGCGCTCTCCATGCGCTGGATCGAGTCGGCCACCGCCGATCCGTCCATAACGATAACGGCAACGGCGTCTGTTCGTGGGATAGGCGAGTAGGCGACGATCACGCCGCTGTCTTTCTCCGACGTGGTGCCCTCACGGCCAGAAAGGACATTCCTCAGCGTGTTCGGCGTGAGAGAAGCGAGAGCTATGGCGCTCGCCGCTATGTTCGGGGGCAAAACCATGGGCTGTCCGTCTCGGCCGGCGATGAAGGACGTCCGATGCTCGTCGCTGCTACTCGCCAGCAAATCCTGGATCACTGCCTCGTCAGCCAGCAGGGGCACTTCGGTGGCCAGTTGGCGCGCCTGCATCAGCGTGTCTCGCGACTCGAGCGCGATCAGGGCTTCGGCTACCGTGTGCCGGACAAAAATCACCATCACGGCAATCGGCAGAAATGACATCAGTGTGAGCAAGATCACCAGGCGCCAGGCCAACGTTCCTTTGATGTGTCGCGCGAGCTCCACGGTCCCCGCCGCGAGTCCGCGCCGCGGTTCCGCGTTATGGCCATAGGAGTATACTGATGGAGGGAATTCGCGAGCCTCACCAGTCCCTGGCCGCCGTTCGACACGCTTGTCGGGGACTGCGATATAGCGAGGCCGCTTCCCGTTGCCGCCCCAGAGGGGTCGGTGGTACTTTCGCGGCACGGCGATCAGAACCAGCGTCGTGACCGTTGCCGTCAACAGAGCTTCCGGCGTCGCTCCGACAGCGATGGTAACATATGTCTCCCGCAGGAAGGCCCATAGCGCGGATATCTGGAGAGCGCTGGCCGGCAGCGTGATGGCCTGGCCGATCACAAAACCGGGCACCACGATGAGGTAGTAGTAGGCGAGCACCAGGGCGGCCCAGCCCGCAAAGCGGCGCGGGGTTTGGAGACGTTCGTAGACCAGCAAACGGTAGGCAAAGCCCATCCACAGGCCCCCCAGGACGTGGGCGATCACGCTGGGAAGAACGACGACCGGCTCACGGATTCCGGCGAGGATGCCGACGATCACCCCGCCGATAGGCCCGGTGAGCGCGGCGCCAATCGTGGCGAACAATTCGCGGGGGTCCGTCACCACGTCGGTTCCGGGGATAGGGATGGTTAAGCCAGCCGCCACCACCGCCAGCGCACCTAGCCCGAAGATGGTCGCGATAAACATCGTCGCGATAACAGCCGAAGGCTTATCCCTGGCTACCATTTGCTCTGACACAAGCCATCCCTGGAACAATTAGTCGCCATATTATAGCATAAAGCAATCTAGCCTGGCTTCGGTGCGCTTGTCGAAGGTTTGCGTGCGGATCGCTCCGCCTCGTGGAAATCGCGTTCGCCGCGTTTACCGCGCAAGAGGCTGGTTAGCAGCGCCAGGGCTTGCTGTAGCGTCGGCTGAGTGCGCCGACTCGCCTTCGGGATCATCCGTTCCAATTCCGCCTCGCGGAGCAGCTTTTTGCGACCATAGTCGTCGTCCAGACTCCAAAGTAAGAAATCCATCACCTATCACCTCCATCGGCGATCTCGCGCAGGGTCGCCAGCAGACATTCTGGGGGGTCTCCTTTACTGACGAAGGCGTGTGCTCCAGCGGCCAGCGCTACTCGCCGCGCTTCGGGCAACCCACTGAGGGCAACCACCGCCAGATGTGGGCACAGAGAACGCAGATTGCCAAGTACCTCGGCGAACCTGAGGTTGGGCAACTCCCAGTCGAGCAGCAAGACGTCGGGGCAGGTGACCTCGACCTCCGTCAGTACCTCTTCCGCCTCGGATACCTCGCCGACCACGTTCAACTCCGTTTCCTGTTCCAGCAAGAGCCGTAGCGCAGAGCGAACCTGTCGTTGATCATCGGCCAGTAAGATGCGCATTCGTACCACCCTGTCGTCCAATACTATCTTCACTGTCTTCGCTGCTGAATAAACTATATCAGCGGGTGGCTTCGACCGCGCCAACCAGATGGGGAGACCGAAGATTGGACAAGTGTCCAGTGTTTAACCTGGCCATCTGGCCAGGTAACGATGGCAGGTTCAGCGTCGTCAGATTGGTCCGGGGCCGACTTCAACAAGGAGGCACGGAGGCACGGAGACACGGAGAGTTTTGTAGGGTCTGCTTGGCGAAGCTTCCATCGGTGATGGAGGAGGAGCGCGCTCAACACGGAGGCACGGAGACACGAAGACACGGAGAGGGCGAGGTAATGTAGATGATGTGGACATCGCCTGTTAAGTCTGGGACACGCCAAGGCAAAAGAGGCTGAGTCTCGAGGACCCAACGCTACGAGTAAAGGTTTTCTTCTGAAGTTCTAAGTTTGCCCAGGCGGTCCCAAATCCAAATTATCTACAACCCCGCGACATAAAGGAAGAATCGCGCTGGGGCTGTGGTCGAGTAGTTGAAGACCTGAATCCCGAAGGTGACTTCTGAGCTCTCGAAGACCGTGATGTTGGCGATGCGCTTGTCTCCACTGTCGTTGAGGGCGGCCATGCCCTGTCCTGCCAGGTCGGCGCCTTCATACAGGTTGAAGCCGACCTGATTGTCGACGATGCCCTCGGCCTGATCGACGGTCAGTCGAACGTTAATCCCTCTGTCTCCTCCGGGGTGCCTGACGAGGAAGTAGCTGAACGTCGCATCCGAGCCTGGACCAATGCTGCCGCGCGCTCCAGCCGCCGAAGCGCTGAGCACGAGCGCCTTTTCGGGCACCGTGTTATCGGTAGCCTGCAGAATCTGCCCTGCCGCCCCGGAAACATTTAGCACGTAATTCACCGTAAGGCCAGACTGATAGTTGAAAACCTGCAGGAGATATGAGCCAAAGGCGTTCTCCACCAGCGTGTACGACACCGTCGCCTGAGCACCGTCGCGCTGTGTCTCGGCCCCACGGGCCACCAGGCTCTGATCCCCCGTCTTACTGAGATCGTAGAGATTGAAGCCGACGGCGCCGTTTTCGAATGTGCTGGGCGGCGAATACTTCAGATCCATCGTCATCGAAGAGCTTCCGCCCGGGTAATCGACCGAGAAATACTGGGCCTTGCCGTCGCTTTCACCGACTATCGATCCACCGATGCTGACGCTCGATTGCGTGATCTGCACCGGCTCATCGGGGGTCGAGCCGATGGGTTCGCCCGACGGAGGCTGGGCGGTCGCCTCGGCGAGGCCGTTGGCCTGGATATCGAAGTCTATGGCTATGCCGTCAGTGTAATTGTACACTTGAATCAGGTAAGGTCCGGCCGTTGCGCCGGACAGTGTCATCGAGTAGCGTGTCCGGTCGGATTCGTTATTCTCGATCGAGGCCTCTCCTACCAGCCCGTTGGGTCCGTAGAGCTTGAACCCGAAGGCAGGCCCCGAAGTGTCGCGCCCTGGGATAGCCGTGAGGTCGATCTTCACTGGTCGGCCGTTACCGGCATAGTCTATGCGATAGAAACGGACCGCTCCACCGGTGTCGCCGAACAGCCTATCGGCGTGGCTGGGGTTCTCGGCAGTGAGCAGGATGGCCGTGTCCGTCGTATCGTTGGCCGCGAAGACCGTAGCGGGAACGATAGCGACGACCAGCAGCAAGATCACCGACAGGCGTATCAGGCACCTCATCTTGTTACCTCCTCTGTACTCTGCCAATAACGGATCGGGTCTATAGGGATTTTGGTCAGGGCTTATCTATAGCCGCTCTCAGACCTCTCGCCGACACATGCCAGGCTAACTTCCTACTGTAAGCTAGTATAGCATCTGGACGGTGTACAATCAATGGGCGCTTCAAAGCAGAGCTGATCTTAAGGCACGAAAATTGCACCCGGCTAATCGAGCATCAGGTAGGGAAGAAGTAGACGACGATGGCAATGACCCAAGCCAATGACAAAAGGCCCTGGCACGCGCTTCCTGTCGAGGAAGTCATGGACGTGCTGGAGGTGACTGATTCCGGCCTTACCACGGAAGAGGCCAGGGCGCGCCTGGAACGCTTCGGTCTCAACGAGCTCGAAGAGAAAGCGCAGCGCACCTGGGTCAAGGTTCTGGTCGGTCAGTTCACCAGTCCGCTGATAATAATGCTTCTGGTGGCCGCGGCCATCTCGCTTCTTCTGGGTGAATGGATCGAGGCGACGGTTATCCTCGCGGTCGTGCTTATCAGCGGCGTCGTCGGCTTCATCCAGGAAACAAAGGCTGAGCAGGCCATCCGCGCGCTCAAAGCGATGGCCGCACCTCATGCCAGCGTCAGAAGAGACGGTCAGCCCCAGGAGATAGCGTCCAGCGAAGTGGCGCCCGGTGACATCATCCTACTGGAGGCAGGCGACAAGGTGCCTGCCGACGCGCGCTTGATCGAGGCTGCCAGCCTACGCACGAACGAGGCGCCCCTGACGGGAGAATCCGAGCCGGTAGCCAAGACGACAGGCCCGCTGCCGGAGGACGTAACCCTGGCCGAAACCACCAATATGGTGCGCGCCGGCACCGTGGTGACCTACGGGCGCGGCGTAGGAGTGGTGGTGGCCACCGGAATGCGCACGGAGATGGGGCGCATCGCCACGGCTGTCACCGAGGTCGAGAAGGAAGACACCCCGTTACAGAAGCGAATGGCCGAGCTTACCCGCACGCTGGGCATCATCGCTATTTTCATCTCCAGTGGGATATTCATCGGCGGCCTGCTGCGAGGAATAGACCTCCTCGACATGTTCCTTTTCGCCGTCGCCGCCGCCGTCGCGGCAGTCCCTGAGGGCCTGGCGGCGATCGTCACCATCGTTCTGGCGCTTGGCACTCGAAGGATGGCCCAGCGCCACGTGATCATTCGCAAGCTCCCGGCGGTCGAGACCCTGGGCTCGGCCACGGTTATCTGCACGGATAAGACCGGCACCCTGACTCGCAACGAGATGACTGTGCGCCGGCTGTTCGTAGATGGCCGGCTGATCGACGTGACCGGTGAAGGCTACGCTCCCCAAGGTGAATTCCGGATCGATGGCCATACTCTGGATCCACGACGAGAGCAGGATCTCCTGGTGGCACTGCGCATCGCGGTCCTGGCCAACGATGCCTATCTCGCGCCGCATGATGGGACCTACACGGTCATCGGAGATCCGACAGAAGGAGCTCTGGTGGTCGCTGGGGCGAAAGCAGGCCTGCACAGGGAGCACGTGGAAGATGTATGGCGGAGGTCGGCAGAGATCCCTTTCCATTCTGAGCTCGGATTCATGGCCACGGTGGACAGTGAGGTGACGGAGCCCGATTCTCGTGCGGTCGTTCACCTGAAGGGCGTGCCCGAGGTTGTACTCTCAATGTGCAACCACATTCTGGTAAACGGGCATGTGAGGGATCTACAGGACGAAGAGAAGCGAGCGATTCTAGAGGTAAAGAGGGAAATGGCCGACGATGCCTTGCGCGTTCTGGCTCTGGCGTACAAGGTGCTTCCCGACCACGCGACGCCCATCAGCCCGGATACCATCGGGGATAACCTGGTGTTTGTCGGGTTGGTCGGTATGATCGACCCGCCCCGAACCGAAGTACGCCAGGCAATCGAAGCGACAAAGCAGGCGGGAATCAAGGTGATCATGATCACTGGCGACGATAAGGTCACCGCTACCGCGATTGGCCGGCAACTGGGGTTGCCGGTGCGGATGGTGATGACGGGATCGGAGCTGGCCAGGATCGACGATCACGCTCTCGATAGGCTGGTGGAGGATGTATCAGTCTTTGCGCGCGTAGAGCCACAGCAGAAGCTTCGTATAGTTCGTGCATTGAAAAACCGCGGAGAGATCGTTGCAATGACAGGGGATGGGGTCAACGACGCTCCGGCGCTCAAGCTGGCGGATATCGGCGTGGCAATGGGGATAACCGGCACGGACGTTGCCCGCGAGGAAGCGGACATGATCCTGACCGACGATAATTTCGTGTCGATCGTGAGCGCTATCGAAGAAGGACGGGTGATCTTTGGCAACATCCGCAGGGTAGTGTTCTACCTGTTGAGCACGAACGTCGGCGAGGTGCTGACCCTGGTCGTCGGCTTGATAATCGGCCTGCCGCTGCCCTTGATCGCCGTGCAGGTGCTGTTCATCAACCTGGTCACCGACAGCTTCTACGATATCGCCCTTGGTGTGGAGCCAGGGCACCCCAGCGTCCTACGTCAGCCGCCGCGATCACCATCAGAAAGGATAATCGGCGGACGGATACTGTACCGATTCGCCTTCGTGGCCATCTTTATGACAGTCGGCACACTGGGTCTGTTCGTCTATTACCTGCAAACGGGCAGCCTCTTCGAGGCGCGCACGGTCGCTTTTACCACGATGGCGATGTTCCAATGGTTCAATGCCTTCAACGCGCGCTCCACGACCGACTCGTTGTTCGTGCTGGGGCTTTTCAGCAATCGCTGGCTGTTGTTGTCCGTGGCGATCACGGCCACTCTGCAAGGGCTGGTCATCTATCTCCCCCTATTTCAGACGGTGTTCGAGACGGTGCCGCTCGGGCTCAACGACTGGGTTGCCATCGTCGCCGTCTCCATCAGCGTCCTGGTTGCCGAGGAGATCAGAAAGCTCGTTGCCCCGCGCCTGTTCGGGTGAGCCGACTGGGCAAGAATACTTCAGGCATCTGCCCTGCTTTCCAGTCGCTGCTGATAGTCGTAGCGCCGGCCCTGAAGCATTGCCTGGATTTCAGCGCCCGTCACCCCATAGCGATGCATAGCGTGCCGGATGAACTCGAGTCCGGCCTCGAATTCGGGTCGAACAACGCTATCTGCCCCAGCCGCACGGAATGCCATCACGTGGTCCTCAGAGTGCGCCCTGACGTAAATGTCTAGCCTGGGATTGATCGCTCTGGCATTTCTCACTGCCACTTCAGCCGCCGTGAAATCAGGAATAGTAATGGCCAGGAATCTTGCCTTTGGGAGGTTGGCGTGCGCGAGAACCTCGGGGTTGGAGGCATCGCCATAGATAAACCAGGCGCGCTTACGGCGAAGCGTCTCGTTCGTGTGGGGGTTGTACTCGATCACGACATATTTGAAGCCACGTCGTTCCAGCGCATCCGCCAGCTCTCGGCCCACATCGCCGTACCCCAGAATCACCACGTGATTGGATGGCTTATCTGACTGGCCGCCGTCGTATACTTCCACTGTCTCCAGGAAATACCGGCGCGCAAACGGCAGGCTCTGAAAGAGCTTCAGAGTAAACGGAGCCAGGTACATCCCCAGGGGTGTTAGCAGAATGGTGACCAGCGCCCCTGCCAGTGTCAACGAGTAAACGTGTTCGGGAACGAGTCCCCTGTCGATCCCCAGCTTGGCCAGCACAAACGAGAACTCGCCTATCTGGATCAGCGCCAGGGATGAGTACACGGCCGTTTTGCCGGAGTAGCCGAAGATCACGGGCAGCGTGAGGCAGATAAGGAACTTACCGACGACCACGGCCGCTACCAGCAGGAGGATCGTCGGCACGTTCTCGATGAGGAAAAGTGGGTTTATGAGCATGCCCACGGACACGAAAAAGATGGTGGCAAATATATCTCGCAAGGGGAGGACTTCGGCGACTATCTGGTGGCTGAATTCGGATTCCGAGACTACCAGGCCCGCGATGAAAGCGCCGAAGGCCAGCGATAAGCCGAGGGAGTATGTGCCGAGCGCGGTGCCTAACGCGAGGGAGACGATGGTGAGAAGGAACAGCTCTCGGGACCGTGTAGCAGCCACTCGGTGCAATATCCAAGGTACCAGACGTGTGCCAAGGTAGTAGGTCGTGATGAGGAAGACAGCCGCCTTACCAACGGCCAGCATCAGGGCCGGCATAAGATCGACATTCTGACCTCCCAGAGCTGGGAAGACCACCATCATTGGGACGACACTGATGTCTTGCACGATGAGAAATCCGAGGGCGATTCTCCCGTGTAGCGCCCCCATCTCGCCCCTGGATATGAGAATTTTCATCGTCACCATTGTGCTTGAAAGTGCGATGAGAGACCCAAGGAAGATGCCGCCGATGAAGTCGAGCCCAATAATGGGCCCAATGAGAGTGCCGAGCCCGATGGTGAGGAGTATCTGAGCGATGCCCCCGAACACAGCCACCTTGCGGATATCGCGAAGTTGTGCGAGCGAGACCTCCGCGCCTAACGCGAACATGAGGAACGCCACCCCCATCTCGGCCATCACCTGCACGCGGTGCACGTCGCCCACTGGCCCTGGCGTGAATGGACCGATGGCTATCCCCGCTATCAGATAGCCGAGGACGACGGGTTGGCGGAGTCGATTCGCGATGACTCCGCCAACCAGAGCCGCCATGACGGCGAGCACCAAATCTACAACTAGGGCAAATTCCCCAAGCTTTAAGAGTTCCACTCGATTCCTTGTCCAAACTGGTTTTAGGTATAGAAGAAAGGAGCAATAATAGCATACCAGCTTTTTATAGTTCGAGGCAAGGCTGAAGGCTTCGGAACGTTTCTTGCACTATTTCTCGGTTGCTTGTATAGTCTTAACACTCAAATCTTTTGCCGGAGGTATTCATGATCGGTTTTTTCGCGAACATCGAAAAAGAAACCATGGGGAATGACTATTTCCGAAAAGTTCTGTTTACTGGGGCTCACTCTCAACTGGTTGTTATGAGCTTGCTTCCGCGTGAAGAAATTGGTATGGAAGTGCACCCTAACGTCGATCAGTTCTTTAGGATCGAAGCTGGAACGGCCAAGGTGATTATGAACGGGCAGGAGACTCAGGTTAAGGCCGATGAGGTGTTTATCGTCCCCGCAGGAACAGATCATAATGTCATCAATACTTCGACTGCCGAGCCACTAAAACTTTACACGATCTACTCTCCCCCAAACCATCCTGCTGGAACGATTCACAAAACGAAAATCGAGGCTGAAGCAGCCGAGGCGGCTAAACACCATCGGTAACGAGGGGGCCGGAGCATGAGGCTACGCCGCTTGCTGCCCATTTGTGGGGGGACAGCGCTGTTTCACCGGATTTCTGCCTTCCCTTTGGGAGCGCCTCGCTGGCAATACCGAGGAAACTATGAGCGTGGATGATCAAGACATGAAACGAATGCAGGAATTGGACGACTGCCAGATCAGCCAGCCTCCTCCGATCTCGGCTATGCCTGCCAGACCGAAAAGCAGGAATGCACGTAATAGCTCAATCATAACAGACGAAGTTTACCATAGGAAACTAAGGAGGGGCCAACTCCCTACGATATCAGCACAACTTTATCCTGTGCCGGCGTCGTGAGCACGGGGCCACGGTCGCTCATTACGACGTTGATCTCGGAGCGGACGCCGAACTGGGGGAGGTATAACCCGGGCTCGATGGTGAAGGCTATGCCTGGGACGATGGCGCGGGTGTCGCGGGTTTCGAAGCTATCCAGGTTGACGGCGTAGCTGTGCACCGTTTTCCCCAGGCTGTGGCCAAGGCGATGGGTGAAATATTGCCCGTAGCCATGGTTGGTGATGAAGTTGCGAGCGCATTCGTCCACCTGCCAACCTTCTGGCGATTCACCACGGTCGTAGGTTTCGCGGAGGAAGCTCAGCGCGAGGTCACGCGCCCTGGCGACGACTTCGAAGGCTTTCCGGTGTTCTTCTGGAACATCCCTCCCGACGTATGCCACCCAGGTGATATCGCCGTACACGGCGCTCGCCTGGTCCTCTTTTGCCCACAGATCGATGAGCACCCAGTCGCCGGATTGGATCACCCTTCTGTTCGCGGATGAAGGCTCGTAGTGGGGGTCTGCGCTGTGCTCGTTGACGGCCACAACCGGGCCGCCGTCGGTGACGAGATTCTCTTGTGCGAGGCGTTGAAGGATGTGATCGGCGACGTCGGATTCGGCGATGCCCGTCGCGAGATTGTTGCCGATGTAGCCGAATGCTTCGTGGACGAGGCGATCCAGTTTGCGCGCGGCCGAAAGGTGGAGGGCCATCTGCGCCTGGTCAAGGCTCGCTATCGTGTGCTGTATGACGTTGGCCGACGACACCACCGTAGCGCCAACAGCTCTGATCAGCTCGATTGTGCCGGCGTCCACCCGGGAGATGATGGGCAGTTCGCCGAGGGAAGAATACTCCATAGCCACTTTCTCGCCGACGTGCAGCAAGTCGCCAAGCCTGCGCTGCATTTCGATGCGGCCGAGGTAGACCACGATGTTCGCGCTCAGTCCCGCGAACTTGCCGGCGTCAACCTGATGGACCAACAGGGTTGGGATACCGCTGGCGGGAATGAAGAGAATACATGGGCGCGTGACGTGACTTGGGGTGCCGAGAATCTCCCAGAAGATCGGGTTAGCCTGCTCGAAGTCATAGAGAAGCCAACCGTGTAAGGCGTGGTCGCGCAAGTACTTTTGAGCGCTGCCGAGGTCAATCACAGTTTCTACCGTCCTTTGCTGAAGGCAGTTGTCATTGGCGTGCCGCGTCGCGCCGAGGCAGCGCGACAGGATTGTCACAAACCGGGTGGAGAACGCATCCGTCGCATTTCGGCCGCTGGGCTTTACATACGCGTCGGCCATGGGCGATCACGTTTATATGAAACGCGTAGACCTGCTCTGGCTGAAGCAGCCCCTCGATGTACTCGTGCGCGGCCTCGACGGAAACCTTCGGTTGCACCAGCCCCGTCCGCTGGCTGACCCTAAAGACGTGGGTATCCACGGGCAGGACGGGTTTGCCCAACGAGAACAGGAGCACGCAAGCCACCGTTTTCGGGCCAACTCCCCCGAGTGACCGAAGCCAGGACTTCGCCTCCACGACGTCCAGACTGCGCAGGAAATCTAAGCTCAAGCTGCCGTTTCGCTCGTAGATGCTCCGGAGGATGTCTTTGATGCGTCTCGCCTTGATGTTAGATAACCCTGCCGATTTAATGGTCTGCGCGATCTCTTCGACCGGCGCGTCGCGGACCGCTTCCCAGCCATCGAACGAAGCGATCAACTGTTGAAATGCTCGCCCACTATTTATGTCGCTCGTGTTCTGCGTCAGCACTGTCAAAATCAACTGGCTCATGGGGTTGTGATGTTGCCGCCAAGCCGGAGTGCCGTACCCAGCCAGCAGCAAACCGTATATCCGCTGGGCTTTTCGTCGCGCCGCTTCTCTTGCGCTCTCGTTCGATGTACTACACTCGGCGGGTGAGCCAGTGAATAGGCGTCGATGTGTGCTATCCCGGTCAGTGACATTCGACATAACATCTCCAGTAGAATTGGTTGCGTGTCCCGTGAGTCTTCTTACCATTGACCGTGGAGACGTGTCAAGTATTGTCTTGGCTTCCAACACGAACTTACTTGAACCGCAAAGGGCGCAATAGCGCAAAGGAAATATGAGAGAATCGTTGTATGCTTTACGTTCTTCGTCCTTCTGCAGAAGGATGGTAAACGTCCCTGTGCCAGGAACTATGTTAGCAAGAGCCGTGCCAGGCGCTGGCCAATTCACGTTGAAACGAGCAGGGTTGCAATGGTATAATCGGCCAATAAACTAAGGGGCTTGAATGGAAATCATAGACGGTCTAAACCCGGAACAGCGCCGTGCTGTCGAGTATGTCGCTGGTCCTCTTCTGATTCTGGCTGGGCCTGGCTCTGGCAAGACTAGAGTTATCACCCATCGCATCGCGTATCTGCTCGACGTTTGTGGTGTGAATCCGTACAATATGCTGGCGGTAACGTTCACCAACAAAGCGGCGCGAGAAATGGTGGAGCGTCTGAGGACGCTTTGCCCGTCCGACGTCGAGCGATTAACTGTTGGCACCTTTCACGCCTTTTGCGCACGGTTGCTGCGGCGGGAGGCGGCAGCAATCGGTTTGGACAGCCACTTTATTATATATGACGATGATGACCAGTTCAGCCTCGTGCGCAAGGTGCTCAAGGACCTGGATATTGATGAGAAATCCCACTCGCCACGCGCCCTGCTGAGCGGCATTTCCGCCGCGAAAAGCAATCTGCTCTCACCGATGCACTTCGCCGAGCATGCGACGAATTATCGCGACGATGTGGTGCTGCGCGTCTATCGTCGTTATCAGGAAATGCTGGCGGAAAATAACGGGCTCGATTTCGACGACCTTTTGATGACAACCGTCAGGCTCTTCCGTGAGCGTCCCGACGTCCTGGAGAAGTACCAGTCGCGATATGAGCACCTACTAGTGGACGAGTTCCAGGATACCAATGTGGCTCAGTATGCGTTGGTCAAGCTTCTCGGGGCGAAACATCGCAAGGTCTGCGTCGTGGGCGACGAGGATCAGTCGATCTATAGCTGGCGTCAGGCAGACATTCGCAATATCCAGAACTTCGAGATCGATTTTCCCGAAGCCAAGACGGTGTTGCTTGAACAGAACTACCGCTCGACGAAGACGATTCTGAGCGCTGCCAGGTGCGTGATCGCGGCGAACTCGATGCGCAAGAAGAAGCATCTGTGGACGGAAAACGCCGATGGTCTTCCTATAGTGTTGTTCGAAGCCTACAATGAGGAAGAAGAGGCGAACTACGTCGCCAGTGAGATAACCCGGGTGGTGGCTAGTGAGCGCTATCGGTACGGGGACTGCGCCGTGATGTACCGTGCGAACGCCCAGTCGCGGGCGTTGGAGCGCATCTTCTCGCTGCGCAAGCTGCCGCACAAGCTCGTGGGGATGCGGTTTTATCAGCGCAAAGAGATAAAGGACGTGATCGCGTATCTGAGGGTCATCTTCAATCCTTATGATACGGTCAGTCTCAACCGCATTATCAACGTTCCCAACCGTGGACTGGGCAGCCGAACCCTGGCTGGGCTGGATCGTTGGTGCAACGAGCTTGGGTTGGCGAAATGGGATGGCTTGCGTCTTTTGCGGGGCGATCGAGTCGCCGGTGTCGGCGCCACGCGGGCTATGGGAGGCGCGAGCCCATTCAATGCGCGGGCCAAACAGCTTCTGCTCAATCTCCTGACGATGTTCGAGACGTTCATCGCTGAAAGCGACAATCTGAATCTCCAGGAACTTCTCGAGCTCGTGCTCTTGAAATCGGGCTACGTCGATTTCCTTCAGAATGGGGCAGAGGGTGAGGAACGATGGCAGAACGTGAGGGAGCTGTTTACGGTCGCTCGGGAGTACGCCCAACTCAAGCCGCAGGCTGGGCTGGAGGCGTTCCTCGAGGACGCGGCGCTGGCCACCGATGCCGATGAATACGATGACAGCCAGGATGCTGTGACGCTGATCACGCTTCACGGTGCGAAGGGGCTCGAGTTCTCGGTGGTGTTTATCGTCGGAATGGAGGAGGGCCTCTGCCCTCACTCCAGGTCGCTGGACGATCCCGATCGAATGGAGGAGGAGCGGCGGCTCTGCTACGTGGGCATGACCCGGGCCAAGGAGCGGCTTTACCTGATTCACACTACACAGAGGTCGATTTACGGAGCGGCTAGCGCGAATACACCTTCTCGCTTCCTCGCCGATATTCCGCCCGAATTGATCAAGGAGTCACGCCTCCGCCAAAGCCACTCAGCATCGCGAGTAACGGCGATCGGGGGCCCGTCGCCGCGCACACCGCGAGCCACGACGGCCGGGGGCTCAGCACTGCACCAGTCGCGAGCTATTTCACGAGTTACCCCGCCTGCGGTCGTCGAGAGAGCGGAACAGCAGAGGCCAAAGGTAAAGCTGCCGAGTGAGCCGGTTTTCAAGCCCGGCGATAGGGTGAAGCATCCCAAGTTCGGCGAGGGCATCGTCGTGGGGATGAATATCGTCTCCGACGACCAGGAAGTATCGATCGCCTTCGCCGGCGTTGGAGTGAAGAAGCTGTCGCTGAGCTTCGCTCCGCTCGAACGGATGGAACCTCCTGGCGGTTCGTGATTCCGGAGACACGGAGAATCCTTGTAGGGTAGGCTTGGAGAAGCTTCCTTTGGTAATAGAGGAGGGGCGCGTTGGAGGCACCGAGGCACGGAGGCACGGAGAGTTTTTGGGGGGTCTGCTTGGCGAGGCTTTCTTTGATGATAGGTGGGAGCGTTCGAATTATGGTCCCTGCGAGAGCGCGGCCCGGGCCGCGCTCTCGCAGGCTGGAGGGGTGAAAGCACCCCTCCAGGTTGAGGTGTCATACGATCGCCGTTCTGGTGGGGCAAAGCATTCGCGCCCTTGCTACAGGTGGCTACGTCCGAATGCGGCTTTCCTCTATCATTCTTTCCTCTATCACTAAAGAAAGCTTCGCCAAGCCTACCCTACAAAACTCTCAGTGTCTCCGTGCCTCCGTGTTGAACGCGCCCCCGCCCCCATCGCGCGAATGCTTTGTCCTGCTCGGAGGGCGAGACCTCGCTATCGGCGACGGATCGGCGCTATCTCCAGACGCGTCGAGTTAGCGCTTCGTGTACTGCGGCGCCTTACGAGCGCGCTTGAGGCCGTACTTCTTGCGCTCCTTCATGCGCGGGTCGCGCGTCAGCAACCCCGCTTTCCTGAGCACCGGACGTGATTCCTCGGCGGCGACCGACAGCGCTCGCGCTATGCCGTGCCGAATTGCCCCTGCCTGGCCAGCCATACCGCCCCCGGCCACCTTGGCAATGACCGTGAACCTGTTCAACGTGTTCGTCAGGCGGAGTGGCTCTAAGATTTGGGTCTGCAGCGCTGGACGAGCAAATAGGTCTTGCACCGGCTTGCCGTTGATGAGCACCTGACCCGCGCCGGGGTGTAGCTGCACGCGCGCGATCGATGTCTTTCTTCTCCCGGTACCATAGAAATAATTCTTGTTGGTTATTGGCATTTGGTTCCTCCACAGAGCGAGCTAAGCCTGCCAGGGCGCCTGGCCGGGCAAGCTCACTAATCCTTCTCCTCCAGTGTCTCTTGTCCTCTTATCTGTGCCTCGTGTGGATGCGTAGCTCCGGCATAGACCTTGAGCTTGCACAGCATGGCCTTGCCAAGCGCATTGTGTGGAAGCATGCCTTTCACGGCGTGTTCGATCACTCGGGTTGGATGCTTCCCGAGCACTTGGCGCAGCGATTGGGTTTTCAACCCGCCCGGATAGCCCGAATGCCGGTAATACATCTTGTCTTCGAGCTTCTTGCCGGTCACCCTGACCTTCTCGGCGTTGATGACGATCACGAAATCGCCCACGTCCAGGTGCGGGCTGTAAATTGGCTTATGCTTGCCCTTGAGCGTCTGGGCGATGCGTGAAGCCAAGCGACCCAGTGTCTCGCCCGATGCGTCGATAACTACCCATCGGCGCTGAACCTCTGACGCTCTTACCGTGTGTGTTCTCATTATAATCTAACTCCTACGTTGTTGGATGTGCACTAATAGCTTGCACTCATAAAGCAAAGGCCCTTTGCCGGAGCCGTGGGGCCGGCCAGCCGTCTATCACGGGCAAGCATAATCTCGTGAAATCCGCGGGCGTCGATCTTTCCAGTTCCCACCCAGATTAAAGTTCCGACGATGCCTCGCACCATCTGTGGTAGAAACCCGTTGGCTTCGATATAGAAGTACAGCCAGTCGCCCTCTCTTTTCCAGGTGGCGCTCATTACCGTTCGAGTTGTGCCTGTCGTCGTCGTGCCAACTCTGGAGAACGACGCGTAGTCGCGCGTACCCACGAGCGAGCAGCTAGCATCTTGCATTGCGTCCAGGTCAAGTCGCCGGCGGTAATGATGTGCAAACGCTCGCGCCAGGGCTGAAGGAGCCTCTCGGTTGATTATAGAATACCGATATTCGCGGCTCTTGGCGCTGAACCTGGCGTGAAACTCCGGCCCGGCCACGGCGCAATGCTTGACGGCGATATCGTCGGGTAAGACTGCGTTCAGTGCCCGCAGCAACGTTTGCTCGGCCAGGATTGAATGACTCTTGAAATTCACCACCTGGCCAACGGCGTGTACCCCCGCGTCGGTGCGCCCTGCCCCAGACACTCGGGACCGCTCGCCGGTGATCAGGAACACAGCTCGTTCAAGCTCATCCTGGATTGTGCTCAGGCCCGGCTGTGTCTGAAAACCGTGATAGGCTGTCCCGTCATACTCGACGATTAGCAGCACGTTATGCATTGGCACAGCGAATGGTGGCAATCGTCACCGCGATCAGGGCAATAAATTGCGCTATTCGACTAGCTCGATTCGTGCCATCGGTGCAGCGTCGCCCTGGCGAAAGCCGGTTTTCACGATGCGCGTATAGCCGCCGGCACGTTCTGCATATCGAGGTCCTATCACCATAAACAACTTGTCAACGATTTTTGGATCAAAGACATACGCTAGCGCCTGGCGCCGTGCGTGCAAATCTCCCCGCTTGCCAAGTGTGATCAGTTTTTCGGCTTCCGCCTGAATCGATTTAGCCTTGGGAAGCGTAGTGGTGATCTTCTCGTAACGGAATAGCGCGGTAACGAGACTGCGAAATAGCGCTATCCTTTGATCAGTTGGCCGCCCGAGCTTGCGTCCGGCAACTCCGTGCCTCATCGCCGTTTCCTCCTACGAGGTCTTTCCTCTTCCTCTTCTTCATCATAATCTTCGTCGTAGTCGTAGTCCGGTGTGTAGGTTGTCTCCTCCGCCGCCGGTTCCTCGTGCTCGACTTCGTCTTCCTCTTCTTCCTCTTCTTCTTCCTCTTCCTCTTCTTCCTCTTCTTCGGTTAGTTCCTCTCGTTCCTGTTCTTCTTCGGCCTCGGTCTCGGCTTCACCTGCCTCTTCGCCGGCGGTGGAATGGGTCGCCGCCAGGCGCGACCCTTCGATGAAGCCCCGTTGTTCGAGCTTCTCGCGAAGCTCCTCGAGCGACTTCCTGCCAAAGTTGCGGACGCCAAGGAGATCGTCCTCACTCATTTCGAGAACCTGGCCTACCTTGGTAATCCCCGCGCGCTTCAAGCAGTTGTAGGCGCGGACGGAAAGATCGAGATCCTCGATGGGGGTATCGTAGACCTTTGAGGGGATCGTGGTCAGCGCGAACGTCTGCTTCTCCACGCGCGCGGACGGTTTCGCCGCTAGATCGAGCAGCAGGTTAAGATGCCGAACGAGGACTTCGGCA
Source organism: Chloroflexota bacterium (assembly GCA_016189905.1). GTDB lineage: Bacteria > Chloroflexota > UBA6077 > FW602-bin22 > JACPRP01 > JACPRP01. The sequence goes on from JACPRP010000064.1 coordinate 24,118, forward strand.
CTCTGCGAGAGAGCATCGCCGGGGGTAATTGTCCCGTCCGTCGTGATCTCCAGAATCAGGCGATCGTAGTCCGTCACCTGCCCGACGCGAGTGTGCTCGATCGAGAAGTTGACTTTTTGAATGGGTGTGTAAACGGAATCAACCGGAATTACGCCAATCGGCAGGCCATCGCGATGGTCGGACGGCACATAGCCTTTGCCTTTCTCAACAGTCATTTCGATGTTCAGCTTCGCATCAGGCGAGTCCAGCGTGGCGATGTGTAGTTCTGGGTTAACGATCTCGACCTCCGGCGGGCAAACGATGTCTGCCGCCGATAGCTGTCCGGCGCCGCTGGCTTGAAGGACCATTTGCGTTGGGCGTTCGGAATGCAACCGAAGCCTGAGTTGCTTAAGATTCAAGATCAGCTCGGTGGTATCTTCGCGAACGTTCTCGATGTCGGAGAACTCGTGGTAAACACCATCGATCTTGAGGGACGTCACAGCGGCTCCAGGCAGTGAAGAAAGGAGGACACGCCGCAATGCGTTGCCGAGCGTGACACCGAATCCGGGCTCCAACGGCTCTATTTGATACCGGCCATAGTTTTCAGAACTGGCCACTGCCGTGATTTTTGGTAAAATTATATCCAACAATTGGGGTCAGCCTCCTTAGTCCGAAAGTGGACGAATGGCGAATCGAACATAGCATGTTGAAATGTGCCTGTCGTGTCTTGCCACAGTGTTCCGGTTTTCTGCATGTCCTCCACTTCGCACTTATATATCTAAACAGCGTCTATCTAGAGTAGTATTCGACGATCAGTTGTTCGTTTAGCGACGCATCGATGTCGGCTCTGCTCGGTGCTGCTAGCGCGCGCCCTGACATTGATGCTGGATCTATACTGAGCCATGAAGGTAAAGCCTTGTTGCCGACAGCCTCCACAGAGTCCTTGAGAAGTTCGAGTTTCCTGCTTCCCTCTCGCACGGCGATCACATCGCCGGGTTTCACCTGAAAGGAAGGGATGTCCGTTGCGCGGCCGTTGACCGCAAAATGCCCGTGTCGCACGAGCTGGCGCGCCTGACGACGAGAGTCCGCAAAGCCGAGTCGGAAGACGACATTGTCTAGCCGCGTCTCCAATAACTGGAGCAGGTTCTCGCCCGTGGCACCCGAGCGTCGATCTGCCACGGCAAACACCTTCCTGAACTGTCTTTCCAACAATCCGTAGATGTGCTTGGCCTTCTGTTTCTCACGAAGTTGCGTTCCGAATTCCGAGACCTTGCGCCGACGCTGCTGTTGATGTTGTCCTGGTGGATAGGGCCGCTTGTTGGGTTCCATGCCGCACTTCGCATTGAAGCAGCGTTCCCCCTTCAGCAAAAGCTTGGCCCCTTCACGTCGGCAGAGCTTACAAACCGGGCCCGTGTATCTTGCCATTCCTCCTCCTAACTAAACCCTACGGCGCTTCGGCGGACGGCAGCCGTTGTGTGGTATTGGTGTGACGTCGGTGATACTGGTGATAGCAAGTCCAGCGGCTTGCAGCGACCTGATCGCCGCTTCGCGGCCAGATCCTGGGCCCTTGACAAGAATGTCGACCTGACGAACTCCGTGTTCCATTGCTTTCTTTGCCGCTGTATCGGCAGCCATGCCAGCCGCAAACGGCGTGCTTTTGCGCGACCCTTTGAATCCGGCGCCGCCCGCGCTGGCCCAGGAGATAACATTCCCGTTCGGGTCAGCTATCGTGACGATGGTATTGTTGAAAGTCGATTGGATGTAAGCTCGCCCTCTGGGAATCTGCTTCCGCTCACGCCTCTTAACTCTCGTGACCTTTTTCTTCTTTTCTGCCATATAATCTCCTTTTAGTACACAACAGGAGGCGAGAAACACCCGCTAGAAAGTGGTAACTGCCTCCGATTCCTTCAGCATACACCGGTTTACTTCTTGGCCGAAGCCTTCCGTCGCCCAGCTACGGTCTTTCGCGGGCCTCGCCGTGTGCGCGCATTGGTGCGGGTTCGCTGCCCGCGCACAGGCAGTCCTCGGCGATGACGTAGACCACGGTAGCAGCCGATCTCAATCAGCCGCTTTATGTTGAGGTTGATTTCGCGGCGTAGATCGCCCTCTACCTTATACTCTCGGTCGATCAATTCCCTCAGGCGGCTGACCTCTTCCTCGGTAAGATCCCTTACGCGAGTGTCTGGGCTTATGCGGGTACGCGCCAGTATTTGGCGTGCTGTCGTGGGCCCGATGCCGTAGATGTAGCGCAGGGCAATCTCAACTCTTTTCTCTCTAGGGATGTCTACCCCAGCAATTCGCGCCACTAGTTACCTCCGTATATTATCCTTGCTTCTGTTTGTGCTTCGGGTTCTGGCAAACAACGAGCACGGTGCCCCTCCGACGCACGATCTTGCATTTTTCACAGCGAGCTTTGACTGATGCACGCACTTTCATAACTGCTATCCTTCCCTATTCAATCGCCAAAAGCCTGCCGACGAGTCGACTGACTTGGGTTGTTATCTATCGAACCTGGCCGTGCAAAAAGGGCGGTGCCGCATCGGGCGGATCGCACGGCTTCAATTCCCGGATCGTGAACACGAAGAAAATCGCGTCAACTTGCCTCGCAGGCCACAAGATTTAATTTTACATAATACGCTGGCCCTTGTCAACGATCTAGCCCTTCAGACGGTAGGTTATGCGCCCGCGTGTGAGATCGTATGGAGAAAGCTCTACGGTCACTCGGTCGCCGGGCAGGATCTTGATGAAATTCAGCCGAAGCTTGCCGGAAATATGGGCTAAGACCTTATGGCCAGTGGTCAACTCGACCCTGAACATGGCATTTGGCAACGCCTCAACCACTCTTCCTTCGACCTCGATTACGTCCTTTTTCGGCATTCTCAATACCTTATACCTTTACCTTATACCTTCGTTAAGATCTCGGGGCCATCGCTCGTGATGGCGACCGTGTGTTCAAAGTGCGCCGAAAGACTGCCATCCTCCGTGACGACCGTCCACTTATCTTCTTTCACACGCGTTCTGAAGGTTCCCACGTTGACCATTGGTTCAAGAGCCAGAACCATGCCTGGCTGCAGCACCGGCCCACGATTCGGTGATCCGAAGTTTGGAATCTGCGGGTCTTCGTGCATGCTTCGGCCGATGCCATGGCCGACGTACTGCCGGACCACCGAGAACCCCAAGGATTCCACATAAGTCTGTATGGCCGACGATATATCGCCCAGACGCTTTCTCGGCCGTGCCTGTTCGATTCCTTTGCAGAGGGCTTCCTCGGTTACCCTGATAAGCTTGGCAGCGGTTGGCGTGATCTTGCCGACGCCAACCGTCACCGCCGCATCGCCCTGGAGCCCCTGGTATATGACGCCGAAATCAAGGCTTATTATATCCCCCTCGTGCAATTTGCGGTTTGGGCTCGGGATACCGTGTACGACCTCATCGTTTATCGAAGCGCACAGCGACGCTGGATAACCATTGTATCCTTTGAAGGAAGGAATCGCTCCTTGTCTTATGCAATGGTCGTATGCTAGCGTGTCGAGCTCGGCGGTTGTTACGCCCGGCTTGACTTTGCTCGTCAAAAGCGCCAGCGTTTCAGCCACGATCCGACCCGCTTCACGCATCAGGGCAACCTCTTCGGAAGTCTTGATGATGATGGCCATCTACTCGGTGCCTATCGCTGAAGAACCGATAGAAGATCGCTCAAGACCAGCTCGATATCTTGCTCGCCATTGATGTCGACTAGCACGCCGGCCTGGCCATAGTAGTCGATCAACGGTGCGGTTTGCTCGTTATAGACATCGAGCCTTTTGCGTGCCGTCTCCACCGTGTCGTCAGCCCGCTGATAGAGCTCGCCACCGCATTCATCGCACGCCCCTGCTTTCTTCGGTGGTCGGCTGCTCTCATGGAAGCTGGCCTGGCAGTTACGACAAATCCAACGGCCTGAAAGCCGACGGATGAGTTCTTGCTCCGACACGTCGATGGAGAGCACTTTGTCGATCTTCTTGTCCATTTCTTTCAGAGCGTCGTCAAGGGCTCGCGCCTGCTCGATTGTACGCGGAAAGCCATCGAGAATCGCCCCCTGCTGGCAATCAGGCTTCGCCAATCGCTCTTTGACCATCGCTATGGTCACCTCGTCAGGCACGAGAACGCCGCGGTCCATATACGACTTGGCTAGCAATCCAAGCTCGGTACCTTGCTTCAAATTGTCGCGGAAAAGGTCGCCAGAGGCGACGTGTGCCAGATCAAGCTTCTCTGCCAGAACGTGAGCCTGGGTGCCCTTGCCTGCCCCTGGCGCTCCGAGTAGCATAACGTACACGAATCCCCTCCCTTTTAAGAGCCCCTCACGACACCGTGAAAGGCACCTACTTAATAAAGCCTTCGTAGTGGCGCATCAACAACTGGGCTTCCAGTTGCTTCATAGTGTCAAGTACCACACCGACGACGATGAGCAATCCGGTGCTGCTCAGGATGAGCGTTGTTCCCAGGCCCTGCGTGAAAAATGGTAGAATCGCCACCGCGCCGAGGAAGATCGCTCCGAGCCAGGTTATCTTATTCAATACCTTATTCAAATATTCGGCTGTGGGTCTGCCCGGCCTTATTCCTGGTACAAAACCGCCGTATTTCTGTAGATTTTCTGCCAGGTTCTGTTGTTGGAATATCACCATCGTGTAAAAGAAGGTGAATCCGACGACTAGAATGAAATATAGCGCCCAATAGATGGGGGCGTTCGGGCTAAACGTGTTGGCGACGAACTGAGCTACCGACGCGACGAACTGATCCCCCGACGACGTGAAGTAGCTTGCTATGGTGCCAGGAAACAGCATAATCGACATAGCGAAGATAAGCGGTATCATCCCGGCCGAGTTAACGCGCAGAGGGATGTGAGTGCTACCGCCGCCGTACATCTTGTTGCCCCGCAACCGCTTGGCATATTGGACAGGTATTCGGCGCTGTGCTTCCTGAACGACGACGATGGCCGCAACGGTGACCACGCCCAGAACTATGAATGCTAGGGGGGCAAACAGATTACTTTCGCCCGTGGTTGCTCGGGTTATCATCTGGCCGATCAGCTGCGGCATCTTGGCCACAATACCGCCAAAGATGATGATCGATACTCCGTTTCCGATGCCGTTCTCGGTGATCAGTTCTCCGAGCCATACCAGGAGAATGGTCCCCGCGCTCATCGTCAGAACCATCGCCACGGTCGGCAGCAGTGTATCTGGGCCAAGCCCGAAGCTGCTGATGATGCCCTGGCTGTTCAGCAAAGCTGCTGTCCCATAGCCTTGCATCGCAGCAAGCGGAACAGTCAGCCAATGAGTATACTGGTTTATTCTCTTTCGCCCAGCGTCCCCTTCTTTAGAGAGTTCCTGTAGCTGAGGGATTATGGGCACAAGCAACTGCATAATGATGGAGCTTGTGATGTAAGGATACACGCCCATCGCTGCGACGGAGAAGTTCGTCATTGCCCCGCCAGAGAAAAGGTCGAGCATACCCATCAACTGGTTGCTCTGAAACAGTTGTTGGAGCTTGAAAAGATCTACCCCGGGCAAGGGCACATGGGCTATGAAGCGAAAGATCACCAAGATTGAGAAGGTGAAAATGAGCTTTCGCCTCACGTCCGGTAATCTGAATGCGTTTAGCATTGCTTGAATCATAAGATACTACCTCTCGGAATCAGCCGGCAGTGGGCACCTTTAGGAGCCCGAACCGGCTTCCTCACTAGCCGCCTCTTTTTCCGGTTTTTCACCAAGCTTGGCCGCCGCGCCGCCGGCAGCTTTGATCTTGGCCTCCGCGCTTTCCGAAAACGCGTGTGCGGACACTCGCAACGCCCGATCGATGGCGCCGTGACCCAATACCTTAACGGGCTTGTTGGCAGACTTGATCAGCCCCGCCCTGGCCATCTCAGCCGGGCCAACTGCTGCGTCTGGTGGAAAGATCGCCAATCTACCCAGGTTGAGTTCTTGAAACTCGATTCTGAATATGTTCGTAAAGCCGCGCTTATGTGGCAGGCGCTGAATCAATGGAAGCTGGCCGCCCTCGAAGCGCGGGTTGATGCCCCTGCCTGATCGAGCCTTCTGCCCTTTAGTGCCTTTGCCGGCGGTCTTGACCAGGCCGGAACCATGACCTCGCCCGACGCGCGTGCGCTTCCGTTTGGCGCCCGGCGCAGGCTTGAGCTCGTGCATCCTCAGCATAACAGTACTACTCCTCTATTTCCTGGACCTCTAGCAAGTGGCGGACTTTGTTGATCATACCCCTGATGGATGGGGTATCAGGTTGCTCGACACTATGATTCAATCGTCTGAGCCCGAGCGCCTCTATCGTCGCCTTCTGGTCCTTCGAATATCCAATGGCGCTCTTGACCCAGGTAATCCTCACTTTGCCCACTTAGCTCTCCCTCCCCGGCCCGGAACTAGGGCCACCTATGGGGCGTGGCCTCGCTTCGCCTGCAGGTCTTGGGCCCCTCCTGCCCTCTGGCTGAGGAAAGCGATCCCTACCCCTGGGGCGGCCCCCTGCCATCGCCGGCACGGCTTCTGGCCGCACGGGGGTAGCTGCCGCAGCCGTAGCCGCGCGGCGGATCCTCGATCCGGTCGGTCGGCCTCGCTTCTGGGCCTCGACTTCTGCCTCTTTCAGTTGCCCGAGCCCAAGCACAGTTGCCTGCGCGACGTTGATGGGGTTGGCGCTCCCGAGCGACTTCGTGAGAATGTCCTTGATGCCGGCAAGCTCGACGACGGCGCGCACTGCCCCGCCCGCAATCACTCCTGTTCCAGAAGATGCGGGTTTCAGCAACACTTTGGCGGCGCCAAAATTGCTGATGATCTCGTGTGGTATGGTCGATTCAACCAGGGGGACTTTAATGAGGTGTTTCTTAGCGTCCTCGGCCCCTTTTCGAATGGCATCCGGAACCTCGTTGGCCTTTCCGAGTCCAACTCCGACATGACCAGCGCGATCTCCTACGACCACCACTGTGCTGAAGCTGAAGCGGCGACCACCTTTAACTACCATGGCCACGCGGTTGATGGCCACCACTCGTTCCTCAAGATTCAATTCGCTCGCGTTTAATCTCGGCATTATCCCTCCTGATAGAACGCCCGATACCGTGAGATCTACGTGCTGCCTTGCATATCGAACAGTCTCGCGGTGTCGGGTTCCCGTTGTAAGCTGTCAAAGCTCGACTAGAACTGGAGTCCCGCGGCCCTGGCTGCTTCAGCCAACGCCTTCACACGGCCATGGTACTGGTAACCGCCACGGTCGAAAACCACCCTGTTTATGCCCAGCTTCAGGGCGCGTTGTGCTATCGTTTCGCCCACGACTTCGGCTTCGCGTGTCTTCCGAACGCCATCAAGGCTCGATCGTATCTGTGGCTCGACCGTGGAGGCAGCCGCCAGCGTATGTCCCTCGATGTCGTTGATTATCTGAGCGTATATGTGTCCCAGGCTTCTGAATATGGCGAGACGTGGCCGCTCTGGAGTTCCACTCACCTTGGCGCGGACACGCCGATGTCGCCTTGCTCTTGCTGCCAGAGGACCTGTTATTCTACCCATTTCGTATTATACCTCTTCCAGCCTACTTCCGACCCTTGCCGGCCTTGCCTGCTTTACCGGCCTTGCGGCGGACGCGCTCGCCACGATATTTGAGCCCTTTGCCTTTATAGGGTTCGACTGCCCTCAAGGCCCGTATCTTCGCCGCCAGCTCTCCGACGGCTTCTTTGTCTATTCCGGACACCGCAAATCTGGCCGATAACCATTCATTGGCTGCGGTCGGAGTAAAGGTTTCAACGCCGGTAATCTCTATGCCTGGTGGCGGCACGATTTCCACTGGATGAGAGTAACCCAGTTGCATGAGAAGCTTGTTGGGCTGTTTCGAAACGCGATAACCTACACCGCTAAGCTCCATGACCTTTTGAAAACCCTGGGTAACTCCAGTCACCATATTAGCCAGGAGGCTGCGCGTTAGACCGTGAAGCGCACGATGAAATCCCCTATCGGTCGGACGCTCGACGACAAGTTTTCCATCATCCATCGTAATGTTGATGTCAGGATGGAAAGCTCTGGTAAGCTGCCCCTTTGGGCCGGTGACCGTTACCTTATGATCTTTAATGTCAACTTTGACACCTTCTGGAATTGGAATCGGCATTCTCCCGATCCTTGACACTGTAAACCTCCTAATCCAAAGACTCGCCAGCTAGCCTACCAGATGTAGCAGATAACTTCGCCACCCAGGTTCATTCGTCGCGCTTGCTGAGCGGTCATAATACCCCGTGGCGTCGAGACTATGGCTATGCCCAGTCCGCCCAAAACGCGGGGCATCTCTCTGCTCTTTGCATAAACGCGCAATCCTGGCCTGCTGACGCGTCGCAGCCCGCCCAATACCGGCTCCTTCTTGCCCGTGTAGCTGAGGTAAACCTTCAGCGTTTTCTGTGGCGCATCCTTCAGTATCTCAAAGTCCCTGATGAACCCTTCCTCCTTGAGGATTCGGGCTATCGCTATCTTCATTCTCGATGCGGGCACTAGAGTAGACTCGTGCCGGGCCATTATCGCATTTCTGATACGGGTTAACATATCAGCTATCGGATCTGTCACGCTCACTCAAAAATCCTCCTTGTTGCAGGCCGGTTTGACGTGGCTCTGCGGATTTGCTTCCCTGGAAAACCACGCTGCACACCTCGGAGTGCAGCCGCTTTTGCCAAGTCTGCCTTTCTCAGATGCCGCGCGAGGCCGACCTTACCAACTCGATTTGACTACACCAGGTATTTCGCCAGCCAGTGCGAGCTTACGGAAGCAGATACGGCACATACCAAACTTTCGCATGTACGCGCGCGGTCGGCCGCAGAGCTTGCAACGATTGTGCTGCTGGATACTATACTTCGGTGTCCGTTCTGCTTTTGCGATTTTAGACTTCTTTGCCACGTTTCTCCTTCTTGTTGATCAGAATTAACAAGGCTGGCGCATCGTCACCGTCTATTATCGGGTGGCCCTGGTCACGCACCTCGAACAAGATTGCTCTCAGCTTCTGAAAGGCATGCCCAGCAGATGTAGCAGCCTGCGGGCTTCGTCATCGGTCCTTGCCGATGTCACGACGGTGACCTCCAGGCCCCGCAGCCTGTCGATCTTATCATACTCTATTTCAGGAAAGATCAGTTGCTCTTTCAGACCCAGTGTAAAATTGCCACGGCCATCGAATCCTTTAGGCGAGACGCCGCGGAAGTCACGCAATCGCGGCAAGGCCACGTTAAAGAGCTTGTCCAGGAAATCCCACATTCGGTCGCCCCTGAGCGTAACCATTACTCCGATCGGCATTCCAGTTCGCACCTTGAAGGCAGCTATGGACTTCCTGGCGCGAGTAATGACTGGATGCTGTCCGGTTATAGAACCGATGTCCTTAACTGTGGCGTCGAGGGCTCGGGCGTTGGTGATAGCCTCGCCAAGACCGACGTTAATGACAACCTTGTCTATGCGAGGAACTTGCATAATGTTGCCGTAGGCAAACTCTTGCATGAGCGCCGGAACAACTTCTCTCTGGTATTTTTCTTTCAGTCTTGCCACCATTCCCTCCATCAAGCCCTATCCGATAACTTCGCCGCACGCTTTGCAGAACCGCACTTTTGTGCCATCACCGAGTAAACGCATTCCTACTCTTGTTGGTCTATCGCATTTGCCACAGATAAGGGCAACGTTGGATACCTGGATAGGGGCCTCTTGCTCGATAATACCGGCCTGCCGCACATTTGGCTTAGGCTTTGTATGGCGCTTGACAATGTTTACGCCGGAAACGAGGACTTTCTGCTCAGCAGGGAAGGCGCGGTGCACCTTGCCTCTCTTGCCTTTGTCCTTTCCGGCGATGACTAGTACCGTATCTTCTTTCTTTATTCTCACTTCAAACTCTCCTTGTCGCTGGCCAACGGACTGAATCAGTCTAGCAGTCGAGACTGATTCAGTCCGTTGGCCAGCAGTCCCTAGAGGACCTCTGGCGCTAAGGATATAATCTTCATAAAGTTCTTATCGCGCAGCTCGCGAGCCACCGGGCCGAATATGCGGGTTCCCTTTGGGTTTTTCTTGTCTGTCAATATCACGGCGGCATTCTCGTCAAACTTGATGTATGAGCCATCGGGGCGCCCGTATTCCTTAGCGGTTCGCACAATGACCGCCGTCACCACATCACCCTTTTTCACGGCGCCGCCTGGCACGGCCTGCTTGACGGAAGCGATTATGATATCTCCGACTTCAGCATATTTCTTGTTTGAACCACCCATCACGCGTATGCACAGTAGCTGACGCGCTCCGGTGTTATCGGCCACCTTCAGCCTACTCAATGGTTGAATCATGTTGATCTACTCCTGTGGACAGCCGAAGAAAAGGCTATTCGATCTGTCCGCCGCTCTTGATTATTTCGGCGAGTCGCCATCGCTTTTCCCTACTAAGCGGTCTGGTCTCGACTATCCGCACGATGTCGCCGATTTTGGCAGCACTGGTCTCGTCATGAACCTTAAACCTTCTGCTCTCTCGCAGCATACGCCGATATAAGGGGTGTCGTCGCAGATGTTCTACCTCCACGACCACCGTCTTCTGCATCTTATCGCTTACGACGCGACCGATTTTGCCTTTTGCTACGTTCCTACCTTCCGTCATCTATGCTCCTCAGCGAAAATGCTTGTGGTTGACGTTCTCACGCGTTCCGCTAGCGAATTCCAGCTTCCTGAAGCTCACGCTCACGCAAGAGCGTTTTGATTCTGGCTATGTCCCTGCGGACCTGCGTCAGCCTACGATAGTTGGTCAACTGACGTGATGCCAACTGAAAACGAAGATTGAATAGCTCTCGATGCGCCTCTTCAACCTTCGTGCGCAACTCGCCAGTGTTTAGTTCGCGCAACTCCTTGGACTTCATCCGATCAATACCTCACAATGCCGTCCAGCCGCTTTCTAATCGGCGTCACTCTGGCTTTCTTCTTTTTCATCGGCCGATTCTTTGGTGACGAATTTCGTCGGAATCGGCAGCTTATGAGCGGCCAAGCGCAGCGCCTCTTTGGCAATATCCTCTTTGACGCCGCCAACCTCGAACAGAACGCGGCCCGGCTTTACCACCGCTACCCAGTGCGATGGGGCCCCCTTGCCGCTTCCCATACGTGTTTCGGCCGGCTTGGCAGTTACCGGCTTATCCGGAAAGATTCTAATCCAGACCTGACCCCCACGCTTAATGTGATGGGTAATAGCTCGTCGAGCCGCCTCGATTTGCCGGCTGTCTATCCAGGCCGCCTCTTGCGCCTGCAAGCCGAAATCTCCGAATGCTACCGTCGTTCCGCCCGTTGCCTTTCCTGACCTGCGTCCGCGGTGCGTTTTGCGGTGCTTTACCCTCTTCGGCATTAACATAATCGCTTGACTCCTACCTACCCAGATTTTCGCAAAGCTACGCTCACGCCTTTTCTGGCGCCGGAACCGGGGCAGCGACGCGCGGTGCTTTCGGCAGTTCTTTCTTTTGAGGCAGCACTTCTCCCTTGTAAATCCATACCTTCACGCCGATCATCCCGAACGTCGTCAGTGCCTCGGCTGTGCCATAGTCGATGTCGGCACGAAGCGTGTGCAAAGGTACTTTACCGGCAACTTCACGCTCCCGCCGTGACATCTCTGCTCCGCTGAGCCGTCCGGCGATTACGATCTTGATGCCTTTCGCTCCTCGCTGCATCGCTCTGGTCACTGCTTGCTTCATTGCGCGCTTATAAGAAACTCGCCGCGTGATCTGGTCGGCAATGCTCCTCGCGACCAGGTGGGCATCGAGCTCGGGCATGTGAATCTCTTGGATGTTAAGCCGAACCTTCTTCTCGGTCATTTTCTCGAGCTCTTGACGCAATTCCTCGACCTTGGCGCCACTCTTGCCGATGACAATGCCGGGCCTTGCCGAAAAAACCGTGATAGTGACCTGATTGGCTGAGCGCTCTATTTCAATACGTGAGACTCCTGCCGCCGAGAGCCGTTGGCGAATGGTCTTTCTCAGCTTCAGGTCCTCGTGCAGCAACTTGGTGTATTCTTTCTCGGCGAACCACTTGGCTTCCCAATCCTTGATGATGCCGATTCTGAATCCAACTGGGTGAACTTTGTGACCCAACTAATCCTCCTTTTCTCCGACGACGACCGTGATATGACTCGACCGCTTAAGGACCTGGGTAGCACGGCCGCGGGCTCTGGGCCTGAAGCGTTTCAACGTCGGACCTTCGTCAGCGGTCGCAATCGCAATGTACAGGTCCTCGGGCGATAGGTTGAAGTTGTTCTCGGCGTTGGCCACTGCCGACTTAACCACCTTATAGACCTCTTTAGCCGATTGCTGAGGCATGAACTGTAGCATTGCCATGGCATCGCTCGCCGCCTTGCCGCGTATGGCATCAACCACCAAGCGCACTTTGCGCGGTGAGATGCGTATGTATTTCGCTGTTGCGCTTACCTGCATTCTCCTCACTCCACGTTGTTAAGTGCCCCTGGCAATTCGCCGTCGAAGTCCTGGACCGCCGACAATAAGGGACACTCGGGTTCTATTTCTTGACTGAGGTCGCTTTCTCCGAGCCTCTTCCGGCGTGCCCTCTGAAGTGACGCGTTGGCGCAAACTCACCCAGCTTGTGCCCGACCATGTTCTCGGTGATATATATGGGCACGTGCCTTCGGCCATCGTGCACCGCGACGGTATGGCCGACCATCTGTGGGAAAATCGTGGAGTCGCGCGACCAAGTCTTGATGACCCGCTTCTCGCCTGTTCTATTCATCAATTCCATTTTCTTCAGTAGCTTAGGATCTACGTATGGGCCTTTTTTCAGGGATCTTGACACCTGGCTGCTACCTCCGTCTCTACCTCAATTCGTGATCAACGTCCACGTCGTCTGACGATCATCTTGTCTGATACTTTCTTCCCTCGGGTCTTGTAACCCATAGCCGGCTTACCCCAGGGGGTCTTCGGACCGGGCATTCCGATTGGAGCCTTACCTTCACCACCGCCGTGCGGATGGTCTCGTGGGGTCATCGCCGAGCCACGGACGGTTGGCCTGATGCCACGATGGCGGGTTCGTCCAGCCTTACCCAGGCTTATATTCTCGTGCTCCAGGTTACCGACCTGTCCGATAGTCGCAACGTTTTCGACGTTAATCATACGCATCTCGCCCGATGGCAGCCTGACGGTTGCATAGCCGCCCTCCTTGGCCATTAGCTGTGCCCCGGTGCCTGCGCTTCGTACCAATTGACCGCCTCTGCCACGGTGCAGCTCAATGTTGTGAATCTGCGTACCAACGGGAATGTTCTTCAAAGGCAGCACGTTCCCAACTCTGATTTCGGCTTGAGGACCGGCCATCACGGTGTCGCCGACTTTCAAGCCAAGCGGCGCCAGCATATAGCGCTTCTCACCATCGGCGTAATGCAGAAGGGCGATTCGTGCGGAGCGGTTCGGATCGTATTCTATAGCGGTCACTTTAGCCGGCACGCCGAACTTGTCGCGCTTAAAATCGATTATTCTGTATTGTCGCTTGGAGCCACCCCCCTGGTGACGAACGGTGATGCGGCCCTGGGCATTGCGGCCTCCCCTCTTATGGAGGGGCGCTAGCAACGACTTCTCGGGCTCTGTCCTCGTTATCTCATCGAAGGCCGCTCCCGTCATCCCTCGTCGCCCTGGCGAGGTGGGCTTATATGTCTTTATCGTCATAATGTCAGTCATCCTTTCCAAAAGCCGCGAAGCTCGTTTTGGCTGTTACCGGCTTTCCCGGCAGGTATGCCTCCATTTATAGGCATAGCTCCGCTTTGGCATCTTGTGGCTGCGCACCACCAGGATTTGGTTATCTCTCTAGGCCCCTTCGTACATCTCGATGCGTTGTCCTTCACGTACGGTGACAATCGCCTTTTTCGAAGGCGAAGTCATTCCTCTGTGCTTGCCAACGCGTCGCATCTTGCCTGGCACGTTGATCATATTGACGTCTAATACGTCAACCTTGAAAAGCTTTTCAACGGCCTCCTTGACCTGCTGTTTATTAGCCTGTCTTGCGACTTCAAAGGTGTACTTGTTGAACCCGACTTGAGTCGTTCCTTTTTCTGTTATGATCGGACGTCGCAATACTTCGTGAATATTCAAAAGTGAACTCCTCACTCCCCTGCCGGAGAAGCTAACTTGTTCTCAATCTTGCGGACGGCTTCCACTGGCATTAGCAAGTAGTCGTGGCGCAGGATGTCGATAACGTTAAGCGAATCGGCCACGACGGTATCGACATCGGGAATATTGCGCGCTGACCTCTGGAGCATTTCGTCCTGGTTCGGCAGCGCAATCAACACTGACCGCTGGACGGGCAATCTGCCGAGTATAGAGGCCATCTCCCTGGTCTTTGGCTCTGCCAATGTTATGCTGTCGAGCAATATCAGATGGTCCGCAAGCGCCTTGGCCGCTATCACACACTTGAAGGCCAAGCGCCTGGCCTTCCTGGGCATATCCTGCCTGTAGCTTCGAGGATGAGGACCAAATACGGTGCCGCCTCCCCGATAGTGCGGTGCCCTGATAGTGCCTTGCCGCGCTCGTCCCGTTCCCTTCTGCCGATAGGGCTTGCGGCCGCCTCCGGCAACCTGACCTCGTGTCTTCGTTTGCGCTGTGCCAACGCGACGATTTGCCAACTGACGAACCATTTCCTGGTGCACCAGAGATGTGTTCATTGGCACGGCGAAAACGTCGTCCCTTAGCTCGATTCTTTCAACAACCTCTCCGGCTGTATTGTAAACTGGTAATTCCACTTCTAACTCCTGGTTTGGGTGCAAAGGTGATGGCCGATACATATATGTGCAGTATCGGCCACCTTGATTCAGCCACAAACTACAACATTATATCATAAGCCTCAGAAGCACGTCAATCTGCCTACCGAGCTTTTTTGATCATCACGAGACTGTTGCGCGCACCGGGCACGGCTCCCTTGACCAACAGCAGATTGCGCCCAGGGTCGGCTTCGACGACCTCAAGGTTCTTCATCGTGATGCGTTCGCCGCCCATTCGCCCGGCCATTCGCGTTCCTTTAAATACCCGGCCAGGGGTAGTCCCTGCGCCCACCGAGCCGGGGGCGCGGAGCCTATCTGATTGGCCGTGCGTTTTTGGGCCGCCCCTGAAATGGTGACGCTTCACCACACCGGCGAAGCCCTTGCCCTTGGACAGGCCAACCACATCGACTTTAGCGCCTGACTCGAACAGGCTCACGTCAATCTTCTGGCCCAGTTGTATGTCGGCAAGGTCAGCGACCTGTATTTCGCGCAGATGGCGAACTGGCGGCAGTTTCTTGAGATGCCCTTTTTGGGGCTCGGTAAGACGCTTAGCCTGCCCAAAGCCGATCTGAACAGCCGTGTACCCATCTTTTTCAGGGGTCTTCACCTGTGTCACGTAGCACGGCCCCGCTTCGATGACTGTCACGGGCACGATGGCCCCTTGCTGGTCAAAGATGCGGGTCATACCAACCTTGCGTCCAAGTATCCCCTCGATCATATCCCACAGCCTGATGGAGCAAGGCAGATATACAAGCGATCTGCCCGCCTCAAGAGGCTATCCTCCTATATCTTGATTTCGATATCTACCCCAGCGGGAAGGTTAAGGCTCATCAGAGCGTTAACCGTCTTCGGGGTTGGCTCAAGAATGTCGATCAGCCTCTTGTGCGTGCGGACTTCGAACTGCTCGCGCGAATCCTTGTCCACGTGTGGCGAGCGGATCACACAGAATTTCTCAATCTTTGTTGGCAGAGGAACTGGGCCAGCGACCTGCGCCCCCATGCGCTCTGCCGTCTCCACTATTTGGAGCGCAGACTGATCGAGTATTCTGTGATCGTAAGCCTTGAGCCTTATTCTAATTCGTTGCTTTGCCACGTTTTTCTCACTCCAGAATCTTGGTGATAACGCCGGCGCCGACGGTGCGGCCACCCTCGCGAATAGCGAAGCGCAGACCTTCCTCCATCGCCACCGGTACGATCAGCTTCACTTCAAAGCGGGCGCTGTCTCCAGGCATAACCATCTCCACG
>JACPRP010000062.1 GCA_016189905.1 Chloroflexota bacterium
CACTTATGCGAAACCGCCATCACGAACGAGTATTAGTCCGCGGGCCAGGGTAGCCTCGATGGTCTCGAGGATCATTGGCCGCCTGCCAAGGGAATTAAGTATGGTGTCCTCAAAATCTCTGAAAGCTATTCTTAAAACTCGTCCCCGGATGTTGTTTTTCGGGGGGGCAAAATGAATTATATATAGTAGAACATTTGTTTCGCCAAACAGGCATGGAGTTCTATCATACCTTCTCCGTGTCTCCGTTGGCTCTCCGCCAGGAGTCCGCAAGGCGGACCGTGGTGAACGGAACCCATAACACAAAGGAGGTCATCCCAAATGGCAACCACTGCTCAAATCGAAGCCAACCGTCGTAACGCCCAGAAATCTACCGGCCCTAAGACCCCCGAGGGCAAAGCCCGCGTCGCCCTCAACGCCCTCAAGCACGGCATTCGCGCCAAAGCACTTATCGCTTCCCTGGGAAACACCCCAATCTTCGACGAGGACCCCCAGGACTTCGCCGCTCTCGTTCAGTCCCTTGTTGATTATTACCACCCCGAGGACCCCTTCGAGCAGGCCTGCGTCGAGGACATCGCCATCAATACCTGGCGCCTTGGCCGCGTCGCCAGCGCCGAAACCGGCCACATCGCCAGCGCCCAGACCATTCTGCTGAGCGGCCCCGGCGCCGATAACCCTCGCCTGCACGCCCGTAACCGCCTGCCCGATTTCGAGGTCCTCGAAAAGCTCAACCGCTACGAGACCTCCATCCAGCGTCAGCTCAGGCGTTCCTTCGATGCCCTCGCCGCCTCCATCCGCCAGCGCCGTTCGCAAGCTGGCCAGCACAGCCCGTCCAGCCCCGCACCGAGCGCCGACGACCAGCGCGAGATCGCTGCCATCCGCCGCGAGGTCCTCGACCTGCTCCACGCCGAGTTCGGCTCCAGCACCCCCGACCCCGAATCCGAATCCACCGCCGCGCAAACAGACCCATCTTCCAAGGCCGCTTCGCCCGAACAAAGCCAATTCCCCGGACGAAAACCGCCCAAACCACGAAAACCGCCGAAGACGAGAAAGGGGAAGAGAGGGTCCTGATTGGCTCCGACACCGTCAAAATTACGCTCGTTCTGGCACCCCGAGTTTGGCCGGGCAACTTTGCTGTGCTCTGTATAGAAAACTTGGCCATCCGCGGCCGCGTCAGGCCAGTCCGCGAAGGCGGACTTCGCTTGTGTAGCCGTGGCTCCAACCGCCAGTTCACTCGGCACTGCGACGACCTGTGGGTGTCGCTTCGCGCTAGATCTATCGTCGCTGGCGACTCTGGCGAAAAACACATTGCGCGCCGAGGGACTTTCTGCTATACTCTTCAGCACAAAGACTAAAGGATGGATTAGGCTGCACCCACACCCCAGTTCGGCGTAACGTAACATCACAGCTAATTCCAAAGAATACCCCACTGAATCTGCACGAGGGGCTCGATCGACCTTGAAGCTGGATGAACTATGCCTGCGCGCTGACCTGGCTATCCGCCTCGCGTCAATCGATTATACGATAGCCGTCTGCCAGCACATCCTCAGCCACATTCCTAAGCACATCCAGGCGCACTCGCTGCTTGGCCAGGCGCTGCTGGAACAGGGCGCCTTTGCCAAAGCGGCCGAGCAGTTCAAGACTGTCCTCGATCTCGACCCCGAAAACGTCCTGGCCCGCAGCGCCCTGGGTGTCGTGTACGAGAAGCTCGGCCAGTTGTCGGCGGCTATCGAGCAGTTCGAGCGGGCGCGGCAAATCGACCCCAGGAATCCCGACATCGCCGATGGCCTGCGCCAGCTTTATACCCAGAGGGATGGTGAGCCGAGGAACGGCGAGCCCAATAACGACGGGCGTGCAGCCGCCAATAGCCTGCCGCCCGCGGCCGTGGCCCGCTGGCACGCGGCTAAGAAGCAATACACCCTCGCCGTCAAGGAACTGGACGACGTGATCGGCGCTCAACCGAATCGCACAGAGTTCCACCTGGCGCGCGCCGAGGCCCTGTGGCGCGCCGGCCTCTTGCGCGAGGCTGAGCGCGCCAGCATCCAGGTGCTGCAGAAGGCATCGAACACGGTGAAGGCCAAGCTCATCCTGGCGGAGATTATGACGCGCGACAGGACGAGAGAAAAGCAGGGCCTGGCGCTGCTCCACGAGGCATTAGGCCTCGATCCGGGCGGCAGACTCGTCCGCGACCTCTTCAAAGACACGAGCTTCGTCGTGCCAGACCTGGGCAACGAGCTAGACCTGCCGCCCTTGAACGGGTCGATGGCAACGCCACCAGAAGTCGAGGCGGCGATCGCCCTTCTCCCCAAAGGCGCGACGGACGAGGCCGGTCTGGGCCCGGCCGCGATCGACGACCTCGAGCTCGAAGAGGTGACCGACGTCGCCACCCCCAAGGCCCTGGCGACCCCCGACATCTTGCGCATCCAGTCCGAGCTGGAGCGCATCGGCGGCGCCCTCTCACCGGGCGAAGGTCGTCGCGTGCAGACCCCGCAGCGGGCCGCTGTCGCCACGACGGAGCTTATCCTGACCAGCAAGAAGCGGATCGTCGCTCAATACGGCCAGGACGCCTTCGACAGACTCGACCGTAAGCTGCAGGACTTCGCCAGGACGCTGGAGTTCTCTGACATCGACGCGAAGATCGTCTACGTCGACGACGAGGCCAGCGTGGAGCAATACGGCATCGGCACCGCCGATCCCGACAGGCCCGAACAGATCAAGGCCGTGATCGATGGCCTGGAGGAGAGCTTGAAGCAAACCGGCCGCCAGTTGGACCACATCCTGATCGTCGGCGGCGACACGATCATCCCGTTCTTTCGGCTAACGAATCCGGCGCAGGACGACGACGAGAACGTGCCCTCTGACAACCCCTACGCCTCGCGTGACGCCGACTTCCTCATTCCTGAACGCGCTCTCGGGCGGATGCCGGACGTCGGCGAAGCGGGCATCTCTTTTCTGATGGCGCAATTGGAGACGGCGATGGCGCATCGCCACGCGCGTAGTTCGCCAGCCCAGCCACTTGGCTGCCTTGCCGTTCTCGCGAGCCTGGGGGTCGGCGTGAAGCTCCCGAAGCTGCAGCGCAGCAGCTTTGGCTACAGCGCCCTGGTCTGGCGAGACGCCTCCGCCCGTGTTTTCGAAGCGATCGGCAGTCCCACGAAGCTGCTGACCAGCCCGCCGATCACCGAGGAGCTTTTCGATATCTCCTGGCTGCTCGGATCGAGCTTCAACTACTTCAACCTGCACGGCGCCAAGGACTCCGAGTACTGGTATGGCCAGAAGGACCTGACTTATCCTGAGGATTACCCGATGCTCCCCATCGCCCTGAGCCCGGCGACCATCGCCAGGTCCAGCGTCGCCTCGTCGGTTGTCTTCACGGAGGCCTGCTACGGGGCAGGCATCCTCGGCAGGAACCCGGTTAACTCCCTCGCCCTGCGCTTTCTGGCCGATGGGGCCCTGGGGTTCGTCGGCTCCACGGTGACGTCTTACGGCGTCCCCGCGCCGCCGCTATCGGCCGCCGATGTGCTCGCCGTACACTTCTGGCACCATCTGGCCGACGGTTTATCGCTGGGCGAGGCGCTCACCAGGGCCAAGATCACTTTTATGGACGAAACGATCGCGCGGCAAGGCTGGCTCGACGGCGACGACCAGAAAACCCTGCTCGAGTTCGTTCTGTACGGCGACCCATCGAGCCATCTGGATAAAGCGCCCGAGCCGAAGCCAAAAGCTGCCTATCGGCCGGCGGCGCTTCCCAAGCGGGCCACCCATTCCCGCCCTCACCTCTGGTGCAGACACCGGATGTCGGCGAAGGACGATGGTGAGATGCCCGTCAATCTCATCCACAAAGTCGTCAGCCACCTGCACACCTGCTGTCCTGAGATGCATGGCGCGAGCGTGCGGATTCACAGTTGCGTGAGCTGCAACGGACAGTGTGGCGCCAGGTGTCAATGCGGCGCCAGCGGCCTGCATTCCCACGGTTTGGAGATCCCGCGTAAGGTGACGCTTTTCACGTCGCGCAAGGCGCTCCAGACTGCCGACGGCAGGCAGGTGCCGCGCATCGCGCGCGCCACGGTCGACACGGCCGGCGACATCATCAAAACCACGGTATCGAGATAGCTTATGCGCCTGGAACATTACCCTCGCCCCAACGGTGATACTGGCATCGGTTTCCACTATTATCTGGATATGCTGCACTATGGCGACGACCACGCCCGCTTCTGGATTCCTGAGCTGAAAGAATTGGGGGCGAGCTGGCTAACGCTTTTCGCCGAGTTCGGCAGGCTGGTGCCCGAGGCGTTCGTCAAAGAGCTGATCGAAAACGACGTCGAGCCCATCATCCGCATCTCGACGCCGGGCATCGAGCCACTCGATCAGGCCGAGCTATATCGCCAGCTCAAGACCTACGCGAGCTGGGGGGCGCACTACGTGCACGTGTTCAACGAGCCAAACCTGGCCAGCGAGTGGGCGCCCGCGGACTGGTGCAAGCCTGGCCTCGTCGGACGCTTCGTCGACATCTTGCTGCCCTGTCTCCAGCGCATGGCCGAGGCCGGCCTGTGTCCCCTGTTCCCGCCGCTGTGTCAGGGAGGTGACTACTGGGACACGGGTTTCCTCGACGGCGCCCTGGAGGCCATCGCCCAGCGCGGCAAGACCCCGTTGTTCGATTGTATGGCGATCTGCATCCACAACTATGCCAGCAATCGCCCCCTGGCCTGGGGCAAAGGCGGCAGGGCCAAATGGACCGCCGCGCGGCCATATTCGTGCCCTCCCGGCTGTCAGGATCAGCGCGGGTTCTTTCAGTTCGACTGGTACGATGAGATAGTTTGCGAGAGGGTTGGCCATTCACTGCCGCTCATCGCCGGCGAAAACGGGCTCGTCGTCGGCACGCGCAACCATCCTTCATATCCCCCCGTCGACGAGGTAACTCACGCCCGAAAAGTCGTCGAGATGACCAAGATGCTCATCAATGGCGAGCTTCCCGATTTCGTTTTCAACAACGCTTTCTGGCTCCTGGCCCAGGGCGAGAACGAAAGGTTCGACTGCCATCCATGGTACCGGAGCGACGGGGTAGCGCTTCCGGCCGTCGACGCGTTAAAGACGCTGGATAAGCACCCCAGATACTTCAGTTGGGACAAACCGGCATCGCTTCCAAGGGAATACCGGTCTGGCGAGAAGCCAATCTATCACTACCTGCTTCTGGCGCTCTCGAAGAACGGCGTGCGCGAGGAAGCGTTGGAAGTGGTCGCGCCGTACGTCGCTAAGTTCAATCCGGCCATCGGCTTCGACATCGCGGAGGCCAAGCTGGCTTCGCGCGTGACGATTCTCGGGGACGCGATAGCCTCCGCCGACGTCGTCGAAAAAGAGCTGCAGTCCGCCGGCTGTCTTGTCGATCTCATAGAATGCCACGGCCCTGCCGACGCCAGGCGCATATTGGGCGGCATGGTCCGGCGCGGCCAGCGATTCTACTATATAGCCGAGTGACCGACCAAACCGTAGTTCGGGGGCTTGTCCCCCGATAGGGAAGGGCGGGGATAAACCTTTCCCGCCCTTCCCGAGAAGGACGGGATCCCGTCTCGGGACGCGCTACAGCCGAGTGCGTTTTCATAGGTGTTATGAGGAGGTTTTGGGGATGAGATGGGTGCAGACACCTGCCATATTCGCTCTTCTGGTGCTCGTCGCCACAGGCTGCATCAGCGTCAGGCTGCAAGGGCCTGCCGATCAGATGCTCGGGACCGGCCAGCAGGCGACGAAATCGAGCGAAACCAGGTCGGCCCAATGGCGCCAGTCCTCGGCGGTGGACTTCCAGGACGGCACTCACTTCAAGACGAAAGCGACCGCGGTCGGCGATGGCGCCGTAACCCTCGACGGCCCTGACGGCGTGCGTGAGGGAACGTTCACGTCCACGGTCAGGCAGGCCAGCTTTCCCTTCAACGCCGTCGGCGCCGTGCAGAGCTCTCGCGTCCCCCAGGGCGCCGTCGTCGATATCGAGGTTCGCACGAGCGAAAACGGCAAGGACTGGTCGAGCTGGGTGCCGGTCCACGCCCTGACGCCGACCCAGGACGAGAAAGACGACGCCGAATCCCAGATAGTGGCGGTCAAGACCGGCCGCTATCTGCAGTACCGCGCCCTGCTAACCTCCACTGGCGAAGCCCCGGTTCTGGAGGATATCACCATAACGTACATAGACTCCACTCAGGGGCCAGATATGAAAGAGGCCAAGAATGCCCTGTTGCCTAAGAGCGCGGGGCAACCATCCATCATCTCCCGTAAAGGATGGGGCGCCAACGAAAAATACCGCTATGACGCCAACAGCAAGGAGGTCTGGCCCGAGGAGTATCGCAAGCCGGTCAAGATCGTCATTCATCATACGCTCACCCCGAATGGCGAGAAGAATCCCCCATCGGCAGTTCGCGCGATATATTACTACCATGCCGTGACGCTCGGCTGGGGCGATATCGGCTATAACTATCTGGTCGACGCGCAAGGCAACATCTATGAGGGCCGGCGGGGCGATGGTGTGGTCGCCGGGCACTCTTACGGTCACAACGCCGGCAGCATCGGCATAGCCGTCCTGGGCGACTATACGTCAACCGCCGTCACCGACGCCACGCGCAAGTCGCTGACGGAGCTTCTGACCTGGCTGACCGATAAATATGCCATCGACCCTCGCGGGGAATCGTTCTTCGTCGACCACAATCTGCCCAACATCTCTGGGCACCGGGACGCCAACAAGACGACGTGTCCGGGCAACTATCTGTACAAGGATATCCCCGGTCTGCGCCAGGCCACCTTCGACAAATTGACGCCGTCCACCATCAAGATCGACTCGCCGGCGGACGGCGCCTACGTTTTCGAGCTTACGCCCGTCAAGCTCGGACAACAGGATAAATGGCCGTTGAGTAAGGTGGACTACTTCGTCGACGATAAGCCAATCGCCAGCCTGAAGGCCCCGAATCTGGCGTGGAGCCTTGACCCGACGAAACTACCTGAAGGCCAGCATAAGCTTAAGGCGGTCGTAACTAACTCCCTGGGCAAGCAAAGCGCGGCAACCCGCGATTTCGTCGTGCGCAAGCCCCCCGCGATTTCCTGGTATTTTGCCGAGGGAAGCACCACCCAGGGCTATCAGACGTGGCTTCTCCTGATGAACCCGAACCCCACCCCCGCCAAAGCGGTCGTCACGCTGTTCGATGAGGGTGGCAAGACCGACCGCCGGGAGCTTCAGGTGGCCGCGAAGAGCAGGCTGAATGTGTTCCTCAACGAGATCGTCCCCAACCGGGCGGTCGGAATCAGAGTGGATGCCGATCAGGCCATCTACGCCGAGCGGGCGATGTACTTTGGCCATGACGGACATACGACGATGGGCACCACCAGCCTGTCGAAGACCTGGTATTTCGCCGAGGGCTCGACCGAGGCCGCCTTCGAAACCTGGCTGCTCGTGATGAATCCCAGCGACAAGCGAGCCAAAATCAGTGTCACGTACTACAGGCCTAACGGCTCGGTCATCACCAAAGCCTATGACGTCGCGCCAACCTCGCGCTTCAACGTGTGGGCAAACAAAGACGTGCCAGACAGCGCGGTCTCGATAAAGGTCGATTCAGATATCCCTGTCGTGGCGGAACGCTCGATGTACTTCGATCGTGGGCGTGCCGGACACAACACAAGCGGCGCCATAGCCCCCTCGCCTACGTGGTACTTTGCTGAAGGCTCGGGCGGCCCGGATTTCAACACCTGGATCTTGCTGCTCAACCCCAACGACCAGCAGGCGCGCGTCACCGCCATCTTCTTAACGGAGAGGGGGCAACCACAGACTGTCGCTTACAACGTGCCCCCAAGATCGCGAATGAACGTCTGGGTGAATCAGATCGTCCCGTCCGGGGCTGTCGCGGCCCGACTTCAATCCGACCGCCCCATCGTCGCCGAGCGCTCGATGTACTGGGCGGACGGTAGAGCCGGGCATAACACACTCGGCACGACCGCGCCGGCCAGCCAGTGGTTCCTGCCCGAGGGGTCCGCCACCGGGTTCAACGAATGGATCCTGATGTTGAATCCTGATGCCGCGCCGGCCAATGTGACGTTGACGTTCTACGACGAGCGCGGCAATGGCACAGTCAAATCTTATCAAGTGCCAGGCAACTCGCGCTTCAGCGTCTGGGCCAACCAGGTCGTTTCCGGCTACGCGATCTCGACATTCGTGCAGTCAGATCGGCCTATCGTCGTCGAGCGGTCGTCCTATCTGGCCGACAACTCCGGCGGCACCAACTCGATGGGAATACCACGATGACGATCCACCATCCTCCTTGACGGACATAATCCACAAGCTGTATTATTTGAGACGAAGCTTTTGATGATCTCGGAAGTGGACACGGCTCTATCCGGCACCCTTGGTCTCGCTGCATCGGACTGCCGACGCACGCGTCGATGTATCGAAGCGCCGAAGCCTGAAGCATCGAAAGCTCCAAAGGAGTTGAGATTAACTAACTGTGGAAGATCCCTCTAGTTTGATCACGGCAGCCAAGCTGCTTGCCGTGATCGTGTTGGTGCTGGCCAATGGCTTCTTCGTCGCCGCCGAGTTCTCCCTGGTAGCCATGCGCCGCAGTCGTGTGGAGCAACTGGTCGCCGATGGGCATCCCCTCGCGTCTTCTGTACAACGTGCGGTGCAGCACCTGGATGCCTACCTTGCTGCCACACAACTCGGAATCACTATGGCCTCGATCGGTCTGGGCTGGATCGGCGAGCCTGCTCTGGCCGGACTTATCGAGCCAATCTTGCACTTTCTCCCTGGCGATTGGTCCCTGATTGGCTCCCATACAGTGGCTGTAGCCGTCGCCTTCGGTATCATCACCGCGCTTCATATCGTCCTGGGAGAGCTGGCTCCCAAGAGCCTGGCACTCCAGCGGACGGAAGGAACGGCTCTGGCATTAGGCCGACCTCTCGAGCTATTTCTCGTGGTGTTTCGCCCCGCCATCTATTTTCTCAACGGCCTGGGCAATCTGGTGCTGCGGCTTTTCGGCCTGCGTCCGGCCGGGAGTGAGGAGCTGGTTCACTCCATTGAAGAGCTGAAGCTCCTTATTGCGGCCAGCCGCGAGGCGGGTGTTCTTGGGCAGGAGGCTGAAGAGATCGTCGAGCGGGCCTTCGAGCTGGACGACTTCGCCGCTGTTCAGGTGATGGTGCCGCGCGTGGAAATGATAAGCGTGCCTGTGGATGCCGCGCTCGACGAAGTTCTGGCCGTGGGGGCAGAGCACCATCATACACGCCTCCCAGTCTATGGCAAGGACGCGGACGAAATCGTGGGGATTGTGCATCTAATGGACGTTGTGAGAGCCTGCCAAACGGGCTATCGCAACGATCTGAGGCAGTTGACGCGCCCCGCGCTCACGGTGCCTGAGATGATCACCGCCGACAAGCTCCTGGGCCGAATGCGTGCCGAGCGAGCTCAGATGGCCATCCTCGTGGACGAATACGGGGGCACAGCGGGGCTGGTGACCATCCACGACCTGGTGGAGCGGCTCGTAGGACCTCTTCTCGACGTGCAGGAAGTAGCGCAAGACTGCATTGAGATAACGTCTGATGGCGACGCCCTCGTCGGAGGGCTGGCCCTCGTTCACGACATAAACGACCGCTTCGGGCTGCACATCGAGGATGGCGAAGAGTTCCATACCGTCGGCGGCTTTGTCCAGGCCAGGTTGGGACGATTGCCCGTGCCTGGTGATGAGGTTGGCGTCGATGGCTATGTTTTCCGGGTTGAGAGCCTGGACGGCAGGCGCATTGACAGGCTGCGACTCGTCAAAGCCCCGCTGACAACCGGCGCCAATTCCAAATCAAGGGATTAACGTAGCGGATATCAGTATCTGCAAGGCTGCCCGGCTAGATGATATCCTCCCGAAGAAAGGACACTTGCGCTACTTTTCGAGCTTGCCATCCCATCTGGTCATTCCCCCGGCCAGGTTCGCAACCTTGGGGTAACCTCGCTCGGCCAGCAGGCTGCCCGAAACGTCGCCCATCTGGCCAACGTGACACACCAGCACTATGTCGTCGTCTGGCTTAAGCTCGTTCATTCGCGCATCGAACTGCTCAAAAGGGATATTCCGCGCGCCGGGAATATGGCCTGCCCGAAAGAGCTCGGGCTCCCTGAGATCGACGATGACCAGCTTCTCGCCGGTATCCATCCTGGCTTGCAGTTCCTGGGGGGGTATCGTCGCGTATCCTCCAGCCGCTGGCTTGCTTAGGAGTGAGCAACCGGTGGCGAAGGTGAATAAGGCGGTTAAGACAGCTATCACCCAACGGCTTGATGTC
Organism: Chloroflexota bacterium; assembly: GCA_016189905.1. GTDB lineage: Bacteria > Chloroflexota > UBA6077 > FW602-bin22 > JACPRP01 > JACPRP01. The sequence goes on from JACPRP010000062.1 coordinate 10,282, forward strand.
ATCGTCATCGCGATATCCTTTCATCTGAGCAAGAAATAGTAGTTACTGTATAGATAATAGCCCACGGAAGCGAGGGTGAGCAAAGTGGACGCCCAGAGCAGCCGCATCTGCGAGGCTCTCACCAGGCTTCGTCCTTTCCGCGCACTATAATGCGCGACTGCCAGCGCCGTTATGCCGGCCGCCAGAAACCAGATCTGATATTTCGAAAAGAAGACTGTCGTGCTAAAGGCGAGCCCGCTCAGACCGAGGGGCAAAATGATAATCGGGGCGAATCAAGCCAGGCACGCGACAGTAGAGAAAACCAGCGCCAGCAGGTCTGTTATCCTTTTCCTCATATCCCAACACCTCTTGATTAGCCGATCGCTCTCCCATAAATCGTGGTGAGCTCGCGCAAGCGGTCGGCGTGTGATCGTGTGAGCTGGTCGGCAGCGTACCGCCAGGACCAGTTGCCCTCAGCCTTGCCAGGGAAGTTCATTCGAGCCCAGCTTCCCAGGGCAAGCACATCTTGCAGCGGCACGATAGCCGTCTTGGCCACCGAGCTCAGAGCCAGCCGGATGAGGTCCCAGGCGATGTCGCTGCCATCCCTGCCGAGATACCGCTGCACCGCCGAGCGCTCTGCCTGGCCCAGGCCGGCGAACCACCCGGCCGTCGTATCGTTGTCGTGCGTCCCCGTGTAGACGACATAATCGTGACCGAAGTTGTGCGGTAGATAGTAATTACTGGCATCACTGCCGAAAGCGAACTGAAGGACCTTCATCCCAGGGTATCCCAGTTGCCTGCGCAGGGCCTCAACCTCTGGCGTGATGCTGCCCAGATCCTCGACGATGATTGGGAGCTTCTGCCCCAGGGAGTTCTCGACGTTGCGGAAGAACGCCTCTCCCGGACCTTTGACCCAGCGCCCGTGCACGGCGGTGGGCTGATCGGCCGGAATCTCCCAGTACGCCTCGAAGCCGCGGAAATGGTCGATGCGCACGACGTCCACTTGCCTGAACGATTCGCGCAGCCGATCGACCCACCACCGGTAGCCACTGCGTGCGAGGACGTCCCAGCGATAATGGGGATTCCCCCAGCGCTGGCCGGTCGCCGAGAAGTAGTCCGGGGGCACACCGGCTACCACCGTTGTGTTGCCGCGCTCGTCCAGAGTGAAGATGTCCTGGTGTGCCCAGACATCGGCGCTATCGTGCGCCACGAAGATCGGAATATCGCCCACGATGCGTACCGCGTGGTTGTTGGCGTAGTTCTTTAGGCCAAACCATTGCGAGAAGAAGACGAACTGGAGAAACTGCCTGAAGCGAACGTCGCCGGCGAGCGCGTTCCTTGCGCGCTCCAGCGCGGGACGCTGCCGCGCGACCAGGTCTGCCTCCCATCTCCACCAGGGCACGTCTTTATGAGCTTCCCGGAGCGCCATATACAGCGCGTAATCGTCTAACCAGTGAGCGCTGCGCTGGCAGAACGATTCGAAATCGCCGCGGAACTGCTGGCCCTGGCCTCCCGAAAATCGTTGGAAGGCGCGTTGCAAAAGAGAGAACTTGAAGCTGCGAACAGCCGTGTAATCCACCTGGGCGGGCGGAAAAGATGGCGCGTTGGCCAAATCGTTTTGATCGAGCAACCCTTCTTCGGCCAGCCCGGGCAAGGATATCAAGAGGGGGTTTCCGGCGAATGCCGATAACGCCGCGTAAGGCGAATTTCCGAAACCGGTCGGCACCAATGGAAGAATCTGCCAGAGACGCTGCTGCGCGCTAGCTAGAAAATCGACGAATCTGAAGGCATCAGGCCCCAGGTCCCCGATGCCGTGTGGCCCAGGAAGCGACGTAATGTGCAGCAGGATCCCACTCTCGCGCGGGAAGCGATCATCCACCCCAGTTGCGCTCATCTTCGAGACCTCCAATGCCATAAGCTTACAGGAATAATACACCAAGTTCGGTCCCCGTGGATAGGGGCAATATGGTTAGAGAGACCCTGGCCAGCCGCTCGTGGGGTTGACTTGGTAAAAGGCAGATGCTATTATCCGGGCACACGACCGCGCTCTGATCGATTTCCCCTGACTCCGAAGAACAAGAGAGTTCGATGGCGGTTGACCTCAGGCCACGGTATCTTGTAGCGGCGCGAACGTGGTGTACCAGCGAATCTAAGAGGAGAGAATGGATATCAAAGTGGGAGGGAATCGGCATGAAAGTGCTGGCATTTAACTGCAGTCCAAGAATGGAGAAGGGTAACTCCGCCCTGATCCTCAACCCCTTCCTAGAAGGGATGAAGGAAGAGGGCGCGGAGATCGAGCTTTTCTATTCGCTGAAGCTCAAGGTCAATCCTTGCCTGGGCTGGCTTGATTGTTTTGTGAAGACCCCGGGCGTATGCAACTTCGACGACGATATGCAGATGCTCTACCCGAAGTTGCGTGATTCGGATATCTGGGTGTTCGCAACCCCGATTTATCTCGACGGGATCACTGGCCCGATGAAGTGCCTGATAGATCGATTCCCCCCGCTCCTGCTGCCGTTTTTCGAGCTTCGCGACGGCATCTGCCGCCATCCGCTCCGTGACGGCACGAAGACTGGCAAGGTCGTGCTCATTTCCAACTGCGGCTTCTGGGAGCTGGAGAACTTCGATCCGCTGCTCGTCTATATGAGAGCGTTCAGCAAGATGATGAAGAGGGATTTCGCGGGGGCGCTGTTGCGCCCGCACGGGGAGGCGCTGAAAGGCCTGCTGAAAAAGGGAGCGCCGGTAAGAGATGTCTTTGAAGCGGCGCAGGAGGCCGGTCGCCAGCTCGTGCGGGACGGAGAGATGTCCGCCGAGACCCTCAAAGTCGTCAGTCGCGAGCTCTTGCCTTTGGAGGAGCACATGCAGAACGTCAATCGGGGATTTCAGAGGGCGCTGGACGCGTTGGAGGGGAAGTAGATGGAAGCCAATCGGGTTCCGGTAGAGAAGCTGCGCTGGACCTGTAACCCAGATCAGTTCGACTTCGAGCATACGCAGGTCCTCGTGCCGCTGCAAGATTTCATCGGCCAGGACAGGGCCGTCAAGGCCATCGAGTTTGGCCTGTCTATTCGCCGCCCAGGATACAACATCTTCGTCACGGGCCTGACCGGGACCGGGAAGATGTCGGCCATAAAGTCCTATCTCCAGAAAACGGTCGAAGCTCGTGGCGCGATGTTCACGGATGACCAGCCGGATGACCAGCCGGATGACTGGTGCTACGTGCAGAGCTTCTCGGACCCCGATCGTCCTCAGGCGCTAAGCCTTCCTCGCGGTAAAGGCAAGGTGTTGCGTGCCCAGATTCGTGACTTGCTTGGAATCCTGAAGAGCGAGATCGCTAAGGCATTTTCGGCGGAGGAGTATCAGGCCCAGAATAAACAGGTCCTCGAGGAAGGACAGCGCCGACAACAGGAGATATTTCAGACGCTAGAACGTGAGGCGGCGCAGGAAGGCTTCGTGCTCCAGATTTCGCAGATGGGCGTGGCACTCGTGCCGATAGTCCAGGGAAAACCGGCGAGCCAGAATGATTTTCTGGCGCTGCCAGAAGAAATACGGTCCAATATCGAGGAACGGCGCAGCAACTTTATGCAGAAGGTCGAAGAGGCGTTCCACAGGGCGCACCTGCTCGAAAAGGAAACTGCACAACGAATCAAGGAGCTGGACGAAAAAGTTGGCGAATTCACGATCGCACGACCATTCGAAGCCCTGAAATCGGTGTACCGCGACCATCCTGCGGTGCAGGCTTATCTGGACGATCTGCGCAAGTTCACCCTGCAGAGTATCGAGCGGTTTCGCCAGCAGGAGGGGCAGCGCCCGCCCGTCGAGAGCTTGAATCTCGAGGCCGTTAAGGAGCGGGATGCCTTTCTGGCTTTCGAGGTGAACGTTTTCGTGGACAATAGCGGCACGGCCGGCCCACCCATCGTGATCGAGAGCAATCCGACCTACGGCAACGTGTTCGGCAAGATGGAGCGGCGGGCCTTTATGGGCGCCTACTTTACGGATCACACCATGATCAAGCCTGGCGCCCTCAGCCTTGCCAATGGTGGCTATCTGGTTCTCAACGCCCGCGACGCGTTGACAAGTCCGGGCGTCTGGGAGGGTTTGAAGCGTGTGATTCGCAACAAGGAGCTACGTCTGGAGGACCCTCTCGACCAGCTCACTTTCGTGGCGCCCGCCGGTCTCCGACCACAACCGATGCCCATTGACGTCAAGGTCATCATGGTCGGCGATAGCAAGACCTACGATTTGCTCTCCGCCTATGACGAGGATTTCTGGGAGATCTTCAAAGTCAAGGCAGATTTCAATTTCGAGATAGACCGCACGGCGGCTAACGTCGGCGCTTACGCCGCGTTCATCTGCGGCTGCTGCGAGAGCGAGGGCCTCAAGCATTTCGACCGCAGCGGCGTTGCCGCTATCGTCGAGCACGGCTCGCGACTCGTCGAGGATCAAACCCGACTTTCATCGCGCTTTGGCCAATTGAAGGACCTGCTTATCGAGGCGGATTACTGGGCCGGCAAGGATGGGAGCTCCACGGTCAAGGCTGAACACGTGCGAAAGGCAATCGCGGAGAAGCTGTACCGATCCAATCTGGCCGAGGAGCGGCTGCAGGATATGATCGCCGATGGCACTATCATGGTCGACGTCGAGGGCGCGGTCGTCGGACAGGTTAACGGCCTGGCCGTTTACAGCCTGGGCGATATCAGCTTTGGCAAACCCTCGCGCATCACAGCCAAGACGTTTATGGGCAGGGGTGGAGTCATCAATATCGAGCGCGAGGCGCAGCTCAGCGGTAAGACGCACGACAAAGGGATCCTGATACTCGGCGGCTATCTGGGCTACAAATACGCTCAAGACCGGCCGTTGTCCGTCTCGGCGAGCCTTTGCTTCGAGCAATCATATTCGGGCGTCGATGGCGATAGCGCTTCGTCCACCGAGTTGTACGCGATCCTGTCGAGCCTCTCGGGGATACCGATCAAGCAATCCTTCGCCGTAACCGGCTCGGTGAACCAGCACGGCGAGATCCAGCCCATCGGCGGTGTGAACTTCAAGATCGAAGGGTTCTTCGACGTGTGTAAGGCCAAAGGACTGACTGGAGAGCAGGGGGTGATCGTACCGCACCAGAATGTCAGAAACCTGATGCTGCGTGAGGACGTTGTGGAGGCCGTTGCCCAGGGGAAGTTCCGCATCTTCTCTGTTAAGACGATCGACGAAGGGATCGAGCTGCTGATGGGCGTTAAGGCTGGCGTACGGGGTGAAGACGGACAGTACCCCGAAGGGACGGTCAATTACGCGGTGGACCGTCGGTTGAGAGAGCTTGCCGAGGGTATCAAAGATTTCCACTCGAACGGCAAGGCAAAGGTCGAGCAGGGTGCCAGGTGATGTCTACATAACCGGTATGCTTCTTGCTCCCCCGAAACTTGATTCTAGGTTTCGGGGGATATTTTTTATGGCTCCAGGAGCCGAGTTACCTCAGTATAAGGTCATAGTGAATCCGACCGATGGATCGACAGCGTCCGAAGTGGCAACGCTGCACGCCGTCTATCTGGCGAAGCTATCAGGAGCGCGGCTGTTGCCTGTCTACGTGGTGGATGAAGCCGCCGCGCGCCGCGCCGGAGTGAATATCCGTCGGGCGGTGGACGATATGCGAAGAAAGGGTCAGGATGTTCTTTCTGGGGTGCAGGACCTTGCTGCCCAGCAGGGTGTTGTCGTCGAACCACTGCTCGTCGAGGGGCAGACGGCGCCGACTATTCTCGGCATTGCCGAAGAGCGGGACGCAAGCTTGATCGTTATGGGTGCCACCGCGTATTCCGACATAGAGCGATTGCTGGCTCGAGCGATCAGTGTTTCGGAGGAGATGCTGCGAGGTGCACCCTGCCCGCTGTTGATCGTTAGAGGCACTAGATCAACGGATGTGTAGCTTACACACGACAATGGATAGCAAAAGCTATTAAGGCACAGCGTCAGTTGGCAGTAGACGGGCAACGGTGATCGACCGCCCTTCACCAAATAATGAGTGGAATCCCTCTCCATAAATAAGGGATTCCATACTCGACTTTATGCTCGCGAAGGTTCAGAATCTAAAGTGAGGAGGATATTTGGAAGTCCCCTGCGGTCCAATGCTCGACGAAATTTGGAGGTGTCCGATGCTCCGCGAACAAGATTACGTTCCATTCCGCAGCCTTCACACCAGACTGAAGCCCGAAGCGAACGGTGAACTGGACGGCGAGGCGAACGCCGAAGTGAGCTCCGACCTGAACGGTGATCTAAATGCCGAACTGTATGGCGATCCGAGCAGCGAATCGGGTAGCGAGCTGAGCGCCGAACCCCGCGGCGCACCGAGTAGCGAGCTGAGCGTTGAATCCCGCAGCGAATTGCCCGAACCTGCGCTCGATGGTTACAAATGGTTCGATCAGGGGAACAAGGAGGATGCTTACGCCGCCTTACAAGGGTCGCAGAGTGCGGCAGACAATGGCCTGGATATGCAGGCCGAATTCTACTATAAGAAGGCTATGGCAATTTGTGTACTGGATGCTGGCCAAGGAGCCTTGATTAGGGCGGGCCTGGATTTCGATCGTAACAAATGGCGGCTTCTGCAACACCCGAGTGTGCCACAGAATGGGTTTACAGTCGACGTGGAAGCATTTATACGCGATGACGGACAGTACTACAAAGAGTCGTGGATCTTCACAGACGCCGCAAGCATCGGCAACAAGCTCATTCCCCCACAGGCATTCCAGGTACTCAATTCCTTTCGCCGCCATATAGTGCCCGACAAGATATGGCTGGTGGAAGTGCGGGAGATGATTGGAGCGGCTCAGTTCACTGGTGATCCAATTCTCTGCGTGAGCATTGGTCAATGGATTGTGCCCGTTACGTGGTGGAAATAAGTCCATCGAAGGGTCCGGAGCTTGTCTCTCGGCATACAAAAAAGAGGCAGAAACTTTGAGGTTCTGCCTCTTCTGTACCTTGGGGTGAATGATGGGACTCGAACCCACAACAGCTGGATCCACAGTCCAGTGCTCTGCCATTGAGCTACATTCACCACGTTTCCGCTGCGTTTTTCGGTTGTATCAGTTGCGGTACGCCCGAGAGGACTCGAACCTCCGACCCACTGCTTAGAAGGCAGTTGCTCTATCCTCTGAGCTACGGGCGCATTTTTGTCTTTTGCTGTCGGTCGGCTCCAGTTCGGGTCGGAGCAAGCGATTTCTGCTGGTATTATAGCCAAACGATGAGCCTTTGTCAAACAAAGCAGCCGAACTAGGGACGCGATGCGACGGCGTCGAAGCCGTTCGCGCTCAGGGCGTCGAGAAAGCCGATGGATTTCAACTGGCGCTCGAGAATGAACTCGATGTAGTTCCGTGTGACGGCCTGCAGCTCGCGGCGGAGGGCCGGCTCGAGGCGCACGCGAACGGCCGTGGCGTAGTCGCCAGATTGCAAAAGGCGCAACATCTTGAAGCCGTTCACGGTGAGGCCTCGTGCCCTCGGGTCGGTCTGGCCGCAGTCCAGACACAGCACCCCCCCGGCCGCGGCGCTGAAGAAGTTGCCGGTCGGGCCGACGGTGATATTGCAGCGAATGCAGGTGTGAAGCTGGGGCCGGTAGCCGAGGTGGCCGAGCAGTTGCACCTCAAAGAAGCGCGCCGCCACCTCCGGATCGCGGCTCTCGCCGATTCTTTCGAAAGTCTTGACCAGGAGATCGAAAGCCAGATAGTTCTCCACGCCGTCTTCGGTGAACTGGTCCAGTAATTCGCCGACGTAATAGGCAAGCGACGTGCGGCGCAGGTCCTCGCGCAGCCGCGTGAAGGAGTTGATGTTCTCGCTCTGGGTGATGATGTCGAGATGGCGCCCTTTGGCAAGGAGCATCTTGCTATGGATGAAAAGCTCGACGTGCCCGCCCAGGCGGCTCTTTGGCCGACGGACGCCCTTGGCGATGGCCCGCAGCTTGCCCAACCGGGGCGTATAGAGCGTGACGATCCTGTCAGCCTCCCCGAAATCGGAGCGCTTCAGGACGATCGCCTCGGTTCTATACAGGTGCGATGCAGGCATTTGGGCCCCCTCTCCGCGCGGTATAATAGCGCGTGATTGCAAAGATTATTTTACTTGACGGCGATTACCCTTGACAAGTAAATAGCCGTATGCTATTATTCTAAACGTCCGAAGTACTGCTGAGGAGGTGTCGCCCAGAGGATACTGTAGCTCGG